>CALACD010000195.1 GCA_937890445.1 uncultured Acidimicrobiia bacterium
AGCAGCTCGACCAACGACTCGGAACGAGTTCCTACCGGCCAACGGGGTCGGCAGCGAACGACACTGACGAGTTTCTGTCATGATGACGGCGGGTGGAGCCCAACCAAAGGAAAACCATGCTCAAGGAATTCAAGGACTTCATCAACAAGGGCGGCATCTTCGAAGCCGGCGTGGGCCTGGTGATGGCCTTGGCCTTCGTGCCCGTCGTCGGCTCGATGGTCGACGATCTGATCATGCCGATCGTTGCCCGAGTCCTGGGCCAGCCCGACTTCAGCGATCTCACGATCGGCCTCGGCGGCGACAAGGTCTGCACGCCGGATCCGGCCGGCGGTGCCGACGTGTGTGTCGAGGCGGCCATTCGCTACGGCTCGTTCATCACCGTGCTGTTCTCGTTCGCCATCATCGGCTTCGTGATCTTCAACCTGGTCAAGCTGTACAACCGGGCGACCAACAAGGTCGAGGAAGAGACCGGGCCATCCGACATCGACCTGCTCACCGAGATTCGCGACTCGCTCAAGCGAGGCTGATCGTCTCGTCATCCTTTGCGACCTGATGCTGGCGGCCGGTGCTCGGGCACCGGCCGTCGGCGTTGGGGGCCGAGGTCAGCGGACGATCATTGGCCGACCAGGCGGGCAGCCGCTTCCCATGGATCGATCTGACGTTGGTCGACCAGGGTTCGCAGTGCTTCGTAGTCCTCGCTCGAGCGTAGGGACCGGACCCGCTCGGTGAGCTGGGCGAGCATGATTCTCGACAACTCGTCGTCGGTTCTGCCGCGACGACGAGGTTCGAGTTCATCCGTGCGTTCGAGATGGGCGCGGTGATCCTGGATGGCGACCCACAGGGCATCGAGACCCTCGACGCTGGTGGCGACGGTGCTGACGATGGGCGGTCGCCACGCCATCTCCCCACCGGTGTGGCCCGAGAGGTCGAGCATGTATTCGAGGTCGCGACGAGTGTCGTCGGCACCGGCCCGATCCGACTTGTTGATCACGAAGACGTCGGCGATCTCCATCAGACCGGCCTTGTTGGCCTGGACGGCATCACCCCATCCCGGATTGACCACGACCACCGTCGTATCGGACTTGCCGGCGATCTCGACCTCGACTTGGCCAACACCGACCGTCTCGATGATCACCCAGTCCCGTCCCGTGGCTTCGAGTAGTCGAACGGCTTCGGGCGCGGCCAGGGCCAGCCCCCCGAGATGGCCGCGGGTGGCCATGGATCGGATGAAGACCTGGTCGTCGAGCGCGTGTTCCTGCATACGCACTCGGTCACCGAGAATTGCACCACCGGTGAACGGCGAGGAGGGATCGATGGCCAACACACCCAGACGCAACTCGGCAGCTCGCATGGTCCCGACCAGGGCAGACGTCAACGTCGATTTGCCAGCGCCCGGTGCTCCCGTGATGCCGACGGTGTAGCCATGGCCGGCCAACGGGTACGCCAGCGCTCCCACCTGACGCGCGCCATCGCTTCCCCGTTCGATCAGGGACAGGAGGCGGGCCAGGGCAGGCCGATTGCCGTCGCGGGCCAAGTCGAAGAGTGCCGAGACGTCCGGCTTCGATCTGGACACGGGTTCTACCGGTCCTCGCCGGCCCGGACGGCGGCGCTGGTCGGTTGGATCACCCGGGTTCCGGGATGCTCGAGCACCGAAACCGTGCCTCGCATCGCCCTCCCCCTTCGATCGTTTCCGACATCGCCTCTCGACCGCTTCATGCTCGTGCACCGTACCGGCCTACGCTGGAGATGGTGAAGCCAACAGCCCTCATATTGGCCCATCAGGGCGGATGGGACGAACTTCTTCTCGTCGTTGCTCCCCTGTTGGTGATCGCAGCCCTCCTGGTCATCGCCAACAAGCGAGTTTCCGACAAGCTCCAGGAAACCCAACGGGCCGAGGTTCCCCAGCAGGACCCGCAACCGAACGAAGCGGACATCGACGAGCGGTGACGAGGGTTTCGCGATCTCATCGACTCACCTCGGATCAGCTCACCGAACTTCGGTCCCCTCGGCGAGACCTCCTGATCGAAACCCGCAGCGGACCGGACGAATGGACCATTGCCGATGGCCCATTCCGCGAGTATCGACGACGCCTGGACGTCGTCGAACAGCGTGACGGCAGCTGGTCTGTCGACGAGACGATCGAGTTCCGATTGGCCCTGCCGTTGTGGGGACCACTCTTCGTGCCGATGGTCAAGCGAGATCTGGCCTCCCTCGATCGCCGCCCCCGGTCGCGTTGGTGGTGGCCGAGCAGTGAGATCGTGACCGAGCGCAGCGCCACCTTGATCTCGGTGGTCGCCATCATCAGCATCGTCGCCGGCTATCTGGGCGTGATCATCAGCCAGACCCTCACGTTCGCCAGCACCGAGTTCGGAGCGGACAACGCAGCCCAGGGCCGCACCTTCGCTGCAGTCCGCATCGGCATCGTGGCTAGCATCGTGTTCATCCGCCAGGCCGACCGGATCGGTCGCCGGCCGCTCCTCATCGGCTTCACGGTGGCGTCGATACTCTTCACCGCCGTCGGGGCCCTCTCCCCCAACCTGTTGGCCCTCGGCGTTAGTCAGGCCATCGCCCGCGGGTTCGCGACCGGCCTGCTCACCTTGATCGCGTTGGCCGTGACCGAGGAAGTACCGGCGGGAGCTCGTTCGCTCAGCATCGGCCTGGTCACGATGGCCACGGGATTCGGTGCCTTCCTGGTCATCGCCGTGCTGCCGGTTGCCGATCTTTCCGTCACCGCCTGGCGCTTCGTCTACGTCGTGCCACTCGTATTCCTGCCGGTGATGTGGTGGGCGTGGCGTCGCCTGCCCGAAACCCGCCGGTTCTCCGTCGCCGACAAGGCCGATGCACCGGCGATCGTGGATCGTCGACGCTTCATCATCCTGGCCGTCTCGGCCTTCTTCACGACCATCTTCTTCTCGCCGGCATCCCAGTTCCTGAACGAGTACCTTCGGGACGAGCTGGACTTCTCGGCTTCGCGCATCAGCGTCTTCCGCACCCTCGTGAACGTGCCGGTGGCGCTGTTCATCCTCGGGGCCGGCTTTCTGGCCGACCGAGTTGGCCGCAAACCGATCGGATCGATCGGCATCGTGTTCGGAGCCATCGGCAGCGCGATGACCTTCTTCGCCGGCGGTGCGCTGTTGTGGATCGCGGCCATGATCGGCTCGTGGATGTCAGCGGGCGCCTACGCCGCCATGCGCAGCTACCAGACCGAACTGTTCCCGACCCGGGCCCGAGCTCGGGTCGGGGGATGGATCGACGTCGTCACCGTCTCCGGCAGCGCCGTCGGGCTCCTGATCGTGGGCGAGCTGGCGGTCCGGTGGGGTTCATTGGGTCCGGGGTTGAGCCTGATGCTGGTCGGTCCGGTGATCGTGGTCGCAGTGCTCTTGCTCTACTTCCCCGAGACCGCCAGCACCGAACTGGAAGCCTTCAACCCCGACGATCCCGATCCCGGGCTCCCAGCGTGGCGATCCACGATCTGACGGCGGTCGTGATGGCCTCGTCATGCTTCTCCTTCGGGTCATGGCCGGTCTTGTCCAACCAAACTTCGGTCAACGGACCACGGATGGCGCCGGTGTGAAGATCGAACTCCTGCTTCTTCCCGAACGGATCGCTTTGGCCCTGGACGAGAAGAACCGGCAGCCGGAGCTCACCGAAGTGTTCGGTGCGAAGCTTGTCGGGCTTGCCCGGTGGGTGCAGGGGGTAGCTGAGCAGCACGAGACCAGCCGCGCCCAGTCCATCGGCGACGGCCATCGATGCCGCACGACCGCCCATGGAGCGCCCGCCCAGGATCAGGTGGTCGGGGTCGACACCCCAGGCCTCGCTGTGCTGGCCGACTCGATCCCGAATGGACTCGATGAGCTTGGGCATCGCGTCGGGCGGTCGACGACCGGGACCCTTCTCTCGATAGGGGAAGTTGCATCGACCCACCGGCAGGTCCAATGCGGCCTCGAGATGGGTGAACAGGCGATGATCACGGTCGCCTCCGGCCCCATGGAACAGCAGAAGTCCTGCGGGAGTCACCATCGAGACCGCTTCAGGTTGCCAGGAGGATGTCCCGGGCCTCGGTCAGTTCGGCGATTCGCTTGGCCGCGTCGATCGATTCTCCACCGTGATCGGGATGGGCGTCACGAAGCATGGCTCGGAAGCGTCGCTGCACAACGCGTTTGGCCGGGTCGGCGTCGAGTTCGAGAACTTCCAGAGCCCAACTCCGCGGATCGTTCCAGGCCGAGAGGTCTGCCAACGAAGCCGTCTTGCCCCCCATCACCGAGGAGATGAACCGGGCATCGACGTCCTGACCCCAGACCAATGCCGTCCGAATGGCGTCGAAGACCGGGCCCATCGCCTCGGTCGGCAACGAGGCCGCGGCGTACACCGCACCGAGCGCCTGTTGAACCGGGCGCCCGAGTTCGTCATCGAAGTCGAACTCCAGTGCGTTGCCCACGGTCACCAAACGGTGGGTGCTGCGCAGCAACCCGATCCGATCGACCTGGAATCGGTGGCGAACACGCGGCTGGGCGACTCGACGGCTCGACGACACGTCTTCGATGACCCGTACCAGGTCCTCTCGCAGCTCGGCCTCCACGAAAGGAGCGGCCTGCGCCACGATTCCTGCCAACAGCACCCCGCCGGCCCCGGGAGCGGGATCGACGGGCAGGTTCCGCATGCCGAGCGCTATTCTTCGGGTCGGAGCAATGGGGCGAGAGTGATAGATCTCGAGCTCGGCGATGATCACCTTGACAAAGTTACAACCGAAGGCTCAGGTTCATTGAGTCGAGCGGGACGATGTTCGACATCTGCTCCGCCGATCGGCGCCTCGGACCGCGTGATCGACCTATATTCGGCTGGGTGGACATCGACGACTACCGGGCCCGACCGGGCAAGAAGCTTGCACTGGACGACATCGACCCTCAGGCGACCCCGCACTGGAACCCGTCGGATCGGGCTGCAGCCGAGGAACGTTCGGCGGCCCTGAACCTGCGGATCGAGGTGCTGCAGGAACTTCTGTGGGCGCAGGGCAAGGAACGAGTGCTCGTCGTGCTCCAGGCCATGGATGCCGGCGGCAAGGACGGGACCATCAAGCGGGTCTTCGAACATGTGAATCCGAGTGGCGTTCGTGTTGCCTCGTTCAAGAAGCCCAGCGACCTCGAACTGGATCACGACTACCTGTGGCGTGTCCACCAACAGGTCCCGGCCAATGGCGAGCTCGTCATCTTCAACCGGAGCCACTACGAAGACGTTCTGATCGTGCGGGTACTGGACCTCGTACCGGAGGCGATGTGGAGAAAGCGGTACCGCCACATTCGAGACTTCGAGCAGCTCCTCGTGGACGAGGGCACGACCATCGTCAAGATCTTCCTGCACATCTCCAAGGAGGAGCAGCGGGATCGACTCCAGGACAGACTGGACCGACCGGAGAAGAATTGGAAGTTCGATCCCGGCGACCTGGTGCAGCGTCAGCACTGGTCGGACTACATGGCTGCGTTCGCCGAGGCCATCGAGGAGACGTCGACCGAGCGGGCCCCGTGGTACGTCGTTCCGGCCAACCGCAAGTGGTATCGGGACCTGGTCGTCTCCGAGATCCTGGTCCAGACCCTCGAAGGACTACAGATGACGTTCCCGCCGGCTCCTCCCGACATCGCCGGCATGGTCATCCCCGACTGAAGCTGTCGCTCCGGCCCCGTCTCGACTCCCCGACTCGGTGTTGGAGAGTCACTCGATTCAATCGCTGGGAAGGTCGCGGAGCTTTCCGGGCTGGTGGATGGCGTCGATGAGACGCACGGTCCCGGTTCTGCTGCGCATCACCAGCGACTGGGTCGTCACCGTGTTCTTGACGTAGTTGACGCCCTTGAGCAGATCGCCGGTGGTGATGCCGGTGGCAGCGAAGAAACAATTGTCGCCCTTCACCAGATCATCGAGCCCGAGGATGGCATCGAGATCGATGCCCTCGTCAGCCGCGGCCTGGACCTCGGCCTCGTCTCGGGCGTAGAGCCGCCCTTGGAGGTCCCCGCCCATCGACTTGAGGGCCGCTGCGGCGATGACGCCCTCGGGGGTCCCCCCGATACCGAAGAGGATGTCCACGCCTGAATTCGGCCAGGCGCAAGCGATCGCACCGGCAACGTCTCCATCGGAGATCAGGTTGATCCTGGCTCCGGCCTCCCGAATTTCCTGGATGATGTCGGCGTGACGGGGGCGATCCAGCACGACCGCGGTCAGTTCACCGACCCCGCATCGCTTTGCCTTGGCCAAGGCCCGGAGGTTCTTGTCGATCGGCAACCGAATGTCGACCACCCCCGCCCCTTCGGGGCCTACGGCCAGCTTCTCCATGTACACCACCGAACCCGGATTGAACATGGCACCCCGCTCGGCGACGGCGATGACGGCTATGGCGCCGCCCTGCCCTTTCGATGTCAGGGTCGTCCCATCGACCGGGTCGACGGCGATGTCCGTCAGGGGAGGACGGCCGTTCCCGATCCGTTCACCGTTGTAGAGCATGGGGGCTTCGTCCTTCTCCCCCTCACCGATCACGACAAGTCCGTCCATCTCGACACCGTCGAGCACATGACGCATGGCATCGACCGCGGCCTGGTCTGCACCATGCTTGTCGCCGCGACCCATCCAACGGGCTGCGGCCATCGCTGCGGCCTCGGTCGTACGAACCAGTTCGAGCGCAAGGTTCCGGTCCGGCTTGAGCAGATCATTGTTCATGTCGATCACGGTAGTCAGAATCGGCCAAAACAACCGGAAGCTGAGCCAACAGCGTCATACTCATTCCGTGGATGCCCACCAATGAAGGCTTCTGATGCCCAGCACTCGATGACACGCGATCGTTTCATCACCCACCCCGGGCGACTCGTCGTCCTCGGCTTCTCTGCCTTGATCGCCGCTGGCGCTGCTCTCCTGGCCCTGCCCATCAGCCAAGCGGAGGGAGGTTCGGGAGCATCGGCGGGCGAAGCAGCGTTCACCGCAGCATCAGCGGTGACCGTGACGGGTCTGGCCGTGGTCGACACGGGAACCACGTGGTCACCCTTCGGTGAGGTCGTGTTGCTCCTCCTGATCCAGGTCGGTGGGCTGGGCATCATGACGCTGGCTGGATTCGTCGGCATTTCCCTGAATCGCAGGCTGCGTCTTCGAAGTGGGCTCCTGGCAGGTGAGGAGATCGGTTTGTCCGACCTTGGCACCCTCCGTTCGTTGATCACCGGCCTGGTGCGTTTCGTGTTCATCGCCGAAGCCGTCACGGCCATTCTGCTCAGCGCTCGATTCCTGCTGCTCGGGGACCATTCGGTCCAGCACGCAGTCCATCTCGGCGTGTTCCACGCTGTGTCGGCCTTCAACAATGCAGGCTTCTCCATCCTCGACGCCGGACTCGAGCCCTACGTCGGCGATTGGTTCGTCAATCTGGTCATCGCCGGTTCGTTCATCCTGGGCGGCATCGGGTTCCCCATCGTGTTCGAACTGCGACGAAAGTGGAGAGACCCGAAGCACTGGTCGCTGCAGACCAAAGTGACCCTGACCACCTATGCCGGGCTGCTGTTCGGTGGAGCGGTGATGATCGGCTTGGCCGAATGGAGCAACCCGGCAACGTTCGGTCCGCTGCACACCGACGAACGCATCCTGGCATCGTTCTTCCAGTCGGCGACCGCACGAACGGCTGGTTTCAATACGGTTCCCATCGGTGAACTACGGGCCGCATCCTGGCTGATCATGATTCCACTGATGGTGGTCGGAGCGGGCAGCGCGTCGACCGGGGGCGGGATCAAGGTCTCGACCCTGGCCGTTGTCGTGAAGGCCACCACTGCCGAACTCCGGCGCGATGCCAAGATGACGCTCTTCGATCGACACGTCCCCGAGGCACAGCAACGTCAGGCCCTGGCGCTCGTCGTGGCCGCTCTGGGCGCAATTGGGGCCGGCACGTTCGTCCTGGCCTTGACCGA
>CALACD010000196.1 GCA_937890445.1 uncultured Acidimicrobiia bacterium
TCGTCGAGGCGGTGGTCGTCGAGGCGGTGGTCGTCGAGGCGGTGGTCGTCGGGTTGTCGGCAGCCACGATGTCCCCGTCACTCGCCGAGTCGCCGGCGGACGGTCCGGCGACGGCGGCAAACAGGCCACCGGCGGCAATGATGCCGATGACGATTGCAAGGAGTCCACCTCGGCTCATGATGGTTCGACCGCCTTGGGCTCGACGGCTGGCGTCGACGTGGCCACCGTCGGCTGTCGGGACATCGGCAGGTGAGGAATCCCGTCCTCGACGAATTCGGTCCCGGTCACGGTGTATCCGAAGGACTCATAGAAGTGACGAAGATGGCTTTGGGCGTCGAGAACGGTGACGACGCTCCCGCAGCGAGCGATGGCTTCTCCGATCAGCATGCTGGCCAAACGCCGGCCCCGCTGATCCGCCCTCGTCGCAACTCGTCCGATTCGACGTCCCTTCGAATCATCCAGGATGCGGAGACAGGCCAGGACGAGGTGGTCGTCCCGGTACCACAAGTGCTCGGTGGTCGATTCGAGGTCTCGCCCGTCGATCTCGTGGTAGGGGCATTCTTGCTCGACCACGAAGACATCGACGCGGAGCCGGAGAAGATCATGGAGGTCGGCCGCCGTGATCTCGGTTCCGATCGCTGTGTGCAGACGAAGACTCGTCCCTGCTCGGTGCATACCGGTCGAGAGTAGTCGTGGCCACGTCGAGCGCGGCTCGCCGGCGGGAGTGTTCACGGGTTGTTGAGGATCAGCCCGAAGTCTCTGTTCCCGTGCCGTCAGGATCCCCGACCGTGCACGGAACATCGGTGACCTGCAAGGTCTGCTCGTCGAAGGTGACGCCGGCGAAAGCCGCCGAAACCGTTACGTCGAGATCGAGAAAGGCGTTCGGGCCGCAGAAGCGGTAGCCGAAGTCGGCGAAAGCTGGCGTGGACGGGTCGAGGGGCAGACCCAGTTCGCCGAATTGGGCGTCGCTGTACTGCCAAACTCCGCCCGCCTCGTCGGTGACGGCGATCTGGGCGAAATAGACCTGTTCGGTGTGCCCGTCTAGGCGCGGGCAGGTGTCACCCACGGGTTCCACGAAGATTCGCGCCGGTGGCTCGATGGCATCGTCGGGGTTCTCGTCCTCGGCGACGATGCCGGACACCTCGAGGTTGCACTGTGCCACCATCTGATCGGGGCTGTTGGAGCTGCAGTCGGACTGGTCGAGGGGGATGGTTTCCTCCCAGCGGCCGATCGGAAGGTCGTCGAGCCATGCACGACCGACCATGGGGGTGGATGGCAGTGCGTCATCACAGCGAACGACCACCGTGATCTGGCGATGCAGAGGGCCGAGCAACTGGTATCCGGTCGTACCTTCCCGGTCACCGAACAGGTCGACTTCCTCGCCGTCGAGACTGCCTCGCAGGGCGATGCGGGCCAGCGAATTGGCGATTCCACACTGGGTCGAGGCTGTCCCCTCGATCGTGGCGGCGATCCGCCAGGTGGCGGGGTCAGGGTCGATGGAGAACAGCCGCCAAGGTGTGGAGCTCAGGGAGACCGTGCACTCCTCGGGTGCGCAGTTGTCGCCATCAGCACAGGGGTCGGGAACGGTCGTCGTCGTCAACACCGGTGCAACCGTCGGCTCGTCGTCGGTTCGGGTGCAGGCACCGAGAAACAGCAGCGACGCAACCGAGGCGAGGACGCCGATGAGCATGCTGGCTTGGCGGGATCGGGGAACCATCGTGGGTCAGTCTCGCTCAAGAGCCATCGAAACCGCGACCGTGCAGAGAGTTTTCGGCTTCGGGTCCCATGATCTAGGTTGGCACGGCATGGGACCTCTCCAAGGTGTGAAAGTGATCGAACTGGCTGGCATCGGTCCGGGACCGTTCTGCGCAATGATGCTCTCGGACATGGGAGCCGAGGTGATTCGCGTCGAACGATCGGCGGCGGTGACGCCCGGCGACCCCAACGATCCGCCCAAGGACGTTCTGGCTCGCGGTCGTCGTTCCATCGGGGTCGATCTCAAGAACCCCGATGGGCTCGAGACGGTCCTGAAGCTCGTCGAACAAGCCGACATCGTCATGGAGGGCTTTCGACCCGGTGTGACCGAGCGTTTGGGCCTCGGTCCCGACAATTGCCTCGCTCGCAATCCACGCATCGTGTACGGACGGATGACCGGCTGGGGCCAGGAAGGTCCTTACGCCCTGGCGGCCGGGCATGACATCAACTACATCGCGTTGGCCGGGGCCCTGGCGCCCATTGGTCGCAATGGCGAGGGACCGATTCCGCCCTTGAATCTGGTCGGTGATTTCGGCGGCGGTGGGATGTATCTGGCCTTCGGGCTCGTGTGCGCGCTCCTGGAGTCCCGACAGTCCGGAGAGGGGCAGATCGTGGACACTGCCATGGTCGACGGCGCCGCCAGCCTGATGAACATGTTCTGGGGCATGAAGGCGATGGGCGTGTGGAACGACGAGCGGGGAACCAACATGCTCGACACTGGATCCCACTTCTACGACGTGTACGAGTGTTCCGACGGCGAGTACATCTCGATCGGTTCGATCGAGCCCCAGTTCTACGCCGAGTTGCTGCGGCTGTCGGGTATGGGCGAAATGGAAGGGCTGGCGCCTCAGAACGACCGGGCGCAGTGGCCGGCCATGAAGCAACGGGTCGTCGATCTGTTCAAGACCAAGACGCGCGACGAGTGGTCGGCCATCATGGAGCACAGCGACGTCTGTTTCGCCCCGGTGCTGTCGATGGACGAAGCGACCCGACATCCCCACAACGTCGAACGGGGAACCTTCATCGAGGTCGGTGGCATGACACAGGCGGCCCCGGCTCCTCGATTCAGCCGAACCTCGCCCCAGGTCCAAGGCCCGGCGTCTCACCCCGGTGCCGACACCGATGATGTGCTGCTCGACTACGGGTTCGATGCCGACACCATCGCAAAACTCCGCGACGTCGGCGCCGTCGCCTGACGGCAGACCTCTAGATTGCTCGAATGGCAACACTGGTCTGTTTCCACGCCCACCCTGACGATGAAGCGATCACGACAGGTGGATTGATGGCCAAGGCAAGCGCGGCTGGTGATCGCGTGGTGTTGGTGTGCGCCACGCGGGGCGAGCAAGGCGAGCCACAACCGGGAGTTCTCGCCGACGGCGAGGAACTCTGGCAACGGCGCGTTGTCGAACTCGCCGCCTCGTGCGAGATCCTGGGGGCCGAACCCCCTCGCTGGTTGGGTTACGAGGATTCGGGCATGGACGGCGAGCCGAGCAATGACAACCCGGCTTGTTTCTGGCAGGCTGATCACGACGAGGCGACCGAGCGACTGGCCGTGATCCTGAGGGAAGTGCAGGCCGACACGCTGACCATCTACGACCATCACGGCGGCTATGGCCATCCGGATCACATCCGGGTCCATACGGTCGGCGTTGCGGCTGCTGCCCGGGTCGGACTGGCCAACGTCTTCGAAGCAACCATCAATCGCGACGACGTGAAAGCGATGATGGAGAACCAACAGGCGCGGGCGGAGGCAGCCGGAGCAGCCGTCGACGGCCCCGACGTCGAGATGGACACGTTCGGCACCGCGCATCATGACATCAGCTATCGAGTCGACGTCGGTGCCTTCGTCGAGCAGAAGCGGCAGGCGATGATCGCTCATCGCAGCCAGATCGGGCCCGAGGACTTCCTGCTCGCCCTGCCGCACGACCACTTCGCAACTGCGTTCGGTACCGAATGGTTCAACGTGCCGGGGCGGACGGGTACCGGTGGGGCCACAGAGGTCGCATTGCTGCCGGGGCTCGGCTGAGTCGACGACGCCGTCAGAAATCCTGCTCGGCGAAGCCGCCGAGGTCGCCGGCTCCGCGGAACACATGCGAGGTTCCGTCAGAGCGAACGAGTATGGCCGGTCCGCTGAAACTGCCCTCGGGTCCCGAGAGGAAGAGATCGTACGGGGCTTGCTCGACGGCGCAGTGTTCGCTGGTCCGGACAATGAGTTCCCAGTCCAGATCCGGGCTCTCGGCTCGACGAACCACCATCAAGTTGCCGCCTCGAGTAGGGAACTCGCGCCCGGAGGCAGAGAACGACTCGATGAAGAACTGACGATGCTGCACGACTGGACCGTAGCCTCTGGACGATGGTCCGCGATATCCACGAATGGTTTGCCTGGTTCGTGATCGCGAGCAACGGGGTTGCCGGCGTCTGGGCCCTCGTCGCCCACCGCAACCATCGGGCCCGAAGTCCAATGCTGTGGCGTTGGACCACCGTGGCCCAACTCTCCATCGTGGTCGAGGTCTTCCTCGGGGTGGCCGGAACTCGCACTGCGGGACCAGAGGTCACCAGCATCCACATGTTCTACGGCTTCATTGCCATGGCCTCGACCGTGCTCATCTACAGCTACCGCCAACAACTCGAGGAGTGGCGATATCTGTTGTACGGGTTCGGAGGTCTGTTTCTCATGGGGCTCGGAATTCGAGCCTTGTTCCTGGTCCCGGCGGCCGGCTGACTCAGATCCTGGGGACCTGAGCCAGCCGGCTACGAGTGTCGAGGCTGGATCTCAGGCCGACAGGCGGCGCTCGAGTTCGGCGAGTTGGCCGGCCAGTTCCGACGGCAGTTTGTCACCGAACTGGGCATAGTGATCTCGGATCAGACCGAGTTCCTGCTGCCACGAGATGTTGTCGACCTCGAGGAGCTTGGCCATGGTGAGATCATCCACCAGCTCCTCGATGCCGGTCCGGTCGATGGCGCCGTTGGTGGGGACCATGCCAATGGCGGTCTCCTTGGCTTCGCCGTCGCCGTTGACTCGCTCGAGGACCCATTTGAGGACTCGACTGTTGTCGCCGAATCCCGGCCACATGAACGAACCATCGTCGTCGCGGCGGAACCAGTTCACCCAGAACAGTTTCGGCAGCTTGTCCGGTGTCGAGGCCTCACCGATGTCGAGCCAGTGACGGAAGTAGTCGGCCATGTTGTAGCCGCAGAACGGGAGCATGGCGAACGGGTCGAAACGCACGTCGCCGACCTTGCCGGCGGCTGCCGCGGTCTTCTCCGAGCTCATGATGGACCCGAGGAAGACGCCGTTCTCCCAGTCCTTGGCCTCGGTGACGAGAGGGACGTTCGTGGCTCGACGTCCACCGAAGAGAATGGCCGAGATGGGCACTCCCTTGGGATCTTCCCACTCGGGGGCGATCGAGGGACATTGACCAGCAGGAGCGGTGAATCGGGCGTTGGGGTGCGACGCCGGGGTTCCTGACTCGGGGGTCCAGGTCTCGCCCTTCCAATCGGTGAGGCGAGCAGGGGGGGTATCGGTCATCTCCTCCCACCAGACATCGCCGTCCTCGGTCATGGCCACGTTGGTGTAGACGCAGTTGCTGTGGAGGGTCGCCATCGCATTGGGATTGGTCTTCTCCGACGTGCCGGGGGCAACACCGAAGAACCCGTACTCGGGATTGATGGCGTAGAGGCGACCGTCGTCACCGAACTTCATCCAGGCGATGTCATCCCCGATGGTCTCGACCTCCCAGCCTGGAAGGCTGGGAATGAGCATGGCCATGTTGGTCTTGCCGCACGCCGAAGGAAAGGCAGCGGCCACGTACTTCTTCTCGCCGTTCGGGGGCGTGACTCCGATGATCAGCATGTGCTCGGCCAGCCAGCCATCGTCTCGAGCCATGGTCGACGCGATTCGCAAGGCGAAGCACTTCTTGCCCAGCAGGGCGTTGCCCCCGTAGCCCGAGCCGTAGCTCCAGATCTCGCTGGTCGCAGGGAAGTGGGCGATGTACTTGTTCTCCCCGTCGCACGGCCATGGAACTTCGGTCCGGCCATCGATCAGGGGGTAGCCGACCGAGTGCACGCACGGGACGAAATCGTCGTCTCCGAGCGCCTCCAGCGCTCCCGCTCCCATGCGGGTCATGGTTCGCATCGATGCTGCCACATAGGCCGAGTCGGTCAACTGAACGCCGATATGGGCGATCGGCGATCCGAGCGGTCCCATGGAGAAGGGAACCACGTACATGGTGCGTCCCCGCATCGATCCCCGGAACAACGCCAGCATCTCTTCCTTCATCTGCGCCGGAGCTCGCCAGTTGTTGCTGGGCCCCGCTGCCTCTTCGGTCTCGGAGCAGATGAAGGTTCGCTCTTCGACCCGAGCGACGTCGGCTGGGTCGGACAGAGCGAGATAGCTGTTCGGTCGCTTGTCTTCGTTCAGCTTCTTGAACGTGCCGGTTTCGAGCAGTTGTGCAGCGAAGCGGTCGCACTCTTCCGCGGACCCGTCGCACCAGTAGATGTCATCGGGCTGGAGGATCTCGGACCATTCCGACACCCAGGACAGCAGCTTCTGATTGGTGGTCGGAGCTTGCGTTGTAAGAGCCATTCTTACCTTTCGACGTCGTTGTCGCTGAGCTGAGCGGTTCAGCTCAAGGTGAATGACGAGGTGTTCGGCCCCCCGACTTCCCTCGCCTCAGTCGGATTCCAGCCAGGCTGGTGTCCCCATGTCTATCTCCGAACCCAATCGAAGCGCAGTGGCCTGCGCCGCGTCGTCGAGGTCGAAGATCACTCGCTGTCCGGGTCGAAGCATCCGAAAGACCGAACCCTGTAAGGCATTCTCGGCCAGGTCGTACTCGGTGAGGTCCGTGTCGCGCAGCACTACGCCATCACGGGTCACTGGGTCATAGGCCTTGATGACGCCTTGCATCGGGTCTCCGTCGATCGTCCGGCAAACGAGTATCCGTCAGGGTAGGTCATCGTTCGGGCAATGAGAAAGGTCGCCGCAGGAATATCGCCTGGGTGAATCGCCCCCATTCCGAACGGACATCGCTCGTGGGATCGGCCCGACCTCGATCCGGTCGACCACGACCCGGCTTCGTATCGGCGATAGAAATGGAACTGATGGCCGACCTCCTCTCGCTCGCCGATCTGAACGCCATCGCGGTGTCCCAACTGGTCGGCGTCGGAGAGAAGAAGGCCAAGAGCCTGGCCAAGGCCGAGATCGAGACGCTGTTCGATCTGCTCACCTTCTATCCCCGCCGCTATCTCGACCGGACGAAGGAAAGTCGTATCGCTGATATGGCCGAGGGTGAGGAGGCCTCGATCTTGGTGACGGTGGTGCGCTCGTCGTCACGGCGGGTACGGGGTGGGCGGGTGATGGTCACCGTCACCGTCACCGATGGCTCGACCAACCTCGACGTGAGCTTCTTCAACCAGGCATGGCGAGAGCGTCAGCTGACGGCCGGGACCGAGGCCATGATCTTCGGCAAGATCAGCTTCTTTCGAGGCAAGCGTCAGATGGCGAATCCGGTGGTCGATCTTGTCGGCGACAAGACCGGGACGATCATCGCCGTCTACCCGCAGTCCGACAAGAGCGGTCTCCAAACCGGCGACGTGAGCTCCTTCGTGGCCGAGGCATTGCGGCGAACGGTTCCGCCGAAGGGTCGAGGATTCCTCGACCCGCTTCCCATGGCGGTGCTCGACCGGCACGATTTCGTGGACCGCAATGCGGCGATGTCCGGCATTCATCGACCCGAGTCGATTCCCGAGGCAATGGCTGCTCGCCGTCGGCTCATCTTCGACGAGCTGTTTCGCATGCAATTGGCTTTGGTTCTCCGAAAGAGACACATGGAGGCCACCGAGGTCGGTATGGAACACCTGATCGGCGGTCCGCTCGTGCGACGTTTCCACGAACGACTGCCGTTTCCGTTGACGTCGGCCCAGGTCCGAGCCATCGAGGAGATCGCAACCGATCTCGCTCGACCCATTCCGATGCATCGGTTGTTGCAAGGCGATGTGGGGGCAGGCAAGACGCTGGTCGCCGTGGCATCGATGCTGGCTGCGGTGGACGGTGGCCACCAAGCCGCTCTCATGGCACCAACCGAGGTGCTGGCCGAGCAACACCATGCCGGGATCCGACGGCTGCTCGAGCCACTGGAGGTTCCCGATCCCGGATCGCTGCTCGGGGACCGCCCACTCAAGGTCGAGTTGCTCAGCAATCGGACCTCGAGCGCAGATCGCAAGCGAATCCTCAATGAGCTCTTGGTGGGCCAGGTCGACGTCGTCATCGGCACCCATGCGCTCATCCAGGACAAGGTGCGCTTCTCCTCGTTGGGTGTGGTCGTCATCGACGAGCAGCACCGGTTCGGTGTCGAACAACGCGCTGCGCTGCGGGGCAAATCAGCCGACGGTGTCCTCCCTGATGTGCTGGTGATGACTGCCACCCCCATTCCTCGAACGGCGGCGATGACGGTCTACGGCGACCTCGATGTCTCGGTGCTGGACGAGCTGCCACCCGGACGTACTCCCATCGTCACCCATTGGGTCAAGGCCCCGGGATCTCTCGACATCGTCGAGGGGGCGGGGTCGGCGGCGCTGGAAGCCATGTGGCGCGACGTCCGTACCCAGATCTCCGACGGCCGTCAGGCCTACGTCGTCACGCCGCTCATCGACGAGTCGGAGAAGATCGAGGTGGCGTCGGCCGAGGAGACCTTCGAACGGTTGATGTTCGGCGAACTCGCCGGGCTGAACGTTGGTTTGCTCCATGGTCGCCTGAGCGGTCCCGAACGGGACGAGACCATGGAGCGCTTCCGTCGCGGTTCGCTCGATGTGCTGGTGGCGACCACGGTCATCGAGGTCGGGGTCGATGTTCCGAACGCCACGGTCATGGTGATTCTCGACGCCGATCGATTCGGAATAGCTCAGCTCCACCAGCTGCGGGGTCGGGTCGGGCGAGGCGAACATGCATCCACCTGCTGGTTGGTCGGTGATGCCACGACCAGTGACGGAGAAGCCCGTCTCCAGGCGCTGGTCGACTCCACCGACGGATTCGAACTGGCCGAAGTCGATCTCGACCTGAGGGGCGAGGGAACGATCCTGGGTGAACGGCAGAAGGGCCGGAACGATTTGCGGTTGGCGTCGTTGCGCAATGACCGGGAGGTTGTTGCCTTGGCTCGACGAGAGGCGATCCACCTGCTCGACGCCGACCCGGGACTGGCCGGTCATCCGGCGCTGCTGGAGGAACTGGGACTGTTCCTCGACGAAGCCGAGGCCGACTTCCTCCTGAAGGGGTGACGGGGCTAGTAGCCGGTTTCGGGTTCGTCGCCGATCACGATGTCCCATCGGTCGAGGCAGTCTCGACAGCGGTAGGGGAGGATGGTCCCCGGTTCGAGTTCACCATCGGACGGGAACCAGCCCAAGGGGTAGCAGGGGCCCCCACAATCGACACAGGTCAGCTCGGGATCGGGCATCGGCACTCCCTGACGCTAGCTTGCCCCCGTGCGAATCATCGCCGGAACGGCCCGTGGTCGCCGCCTGCAAGCCCCCGAGGGTCAATCGACTCGCCCCATCACCGATCGGGCCAAAGAGGGCATCTTCAACATGCTGGTGTCTCGGATGGAACTGGTCGACGCGACGGTGCTCGACCTCTATGCCGGCAGTGGCTCGTTCGGTCTGGAGTGCCTCAGTCGCGGGGCCCGTAAGGTGACGTTCGTCGAGATGAGCCGGTCGGCGTCGGCGGTGATTGCTGCCAATCTCGCAACGCTCGGCTTCACCGAGCGGGCTTCGATCGTCACCTCGCCGGTACTCGCGGCGCTGTCGGGCCGCCTCGGTGCCGACGAGGTGGATCTGGCGTTCTGTGACCCTCCGTACGTCGACGACCCCTGGTCGGAGCTCCTGCCGCTCATTCACTCGCACGTCCTGGTCGGGCACGCCTCGACCGACGTTGTGCTGACGGCGCAATGGCAGGAGGTGAAGCGCCGAAACTATGGCCGAGCCCATGTGGTGGTTGCCCGACGGCTCGATGGCGGCGCCGACACCGGGATGCTGGGCGCCGTGAACGGCGTCGAGTTACAGTGAGGCCTCCCTCCCGAAGAAGAACTGCATGACTGTCGCGCTCTATCCAGGGTCCTTCGATCCCCTCCACAACGGCCATCTGTCGGTGATTGCCATGGCCGCTCCGCTGTTCGATCGAGTGATCGTCGGTGTCGGGTACAACCCCGACAAACCATCCGGCCTGTTCACCCCGGACGAGCGGTGCGCCATGATCGTCGAATCGGTTGCCGATCTGAGCAATGTGGCTGTCGAGCTGTTCAGTGGCTTGGTCACCGACGCGGCGCGTCGGTTGCACGCCGATTGCCTGATCAAGGGGTTGCGTGGCGGCTCGGATCTGGACGTCGAGATGCAGCAGGCGCACATGAACCTGGCCAGCGCCCGGGTGCCGACGTTGTTCCTGCCCGGGCTCGGGAACGCATCCTTGGTGGCCAGTAGCTATGTGCGTCAGATCGCCAGCATGGGAGGAGACGTCGCGGCCACCGTCCCCGGGCCGGTGCTCTCGGGACTCCAACGGAAGTTCAACCCGTGACCGAACCCCTGGATGATCACGACGAGAACGTCGAGTACGACGGAGCGCCGGCCACCATCGAGGAACTGCTCGACGCAGCGGTCGACCTCGTGAGCGACGCCCGCACCATGCCGATGTCGACCACCATCAAGGTCAACCGGGACGAACTGCTCGACCTGCTCGAGGATGCCCGCGATGCCTTGCCGTCAGAGATCATGGCCGCTCGTCGACTACTGCAGGATCGAGAAGCGTTCCTGGCTCAGGCCCGGCAGGAACGGGAGGCGATCATCGACCAGGGCCGTTCCGAGGTGGCCAAGATGGTCGACCGGCAGGAGATCGTGAAGGCGGCCGAGTTTCGCGGTCAGCAGATCGTCAACGACGCCCGAGAAGAGGCACGCCTGCTTCGTCACCAGGTCGAGGACTACTGCGACCAGAGATTGGCAAGCTTCGAAGCGCTGCTCGACAAGACCAAGCGGACGGTCCAGCAGGGCCGAGACAAGCTGATGGGCGTCGACGTCGACCTCTCGGATGGCCCCCCGCCTCCGGTATCGCACGAGCAGCGGGCCGCTCGGTGATCGTCGCCGGTTCGCTTCGGGCGGGCACGACGCGGTGACCGAAGGTCCCACCAGAGCGCTGCGGGTTCCTGTCACCGATCTGCGCCGCAGGCTCGGCGAGCGGCGTGTCGTTCCGATCGAGGTTCGGATGCCGGAGTTGGCGGTGATCGACAGTCGCTCGCTCCCGGGCATCCCGGTGCGGGGCGAGGTGACGATCGACTCGATCGAACGTGGGGTCACGGTCCGCGGTGAGGTCACCTTCGCCTGGGTCGGGGACTGTCGACGTTGCCTCGAGCCCGTCGAGGGCGCCAGCACGGTCGAGGTCGACGAGATCTTCCAGGTCGACGCACCCGGCGACTCCGACATTCTGGAACTGGTCGACGACCAGGTCGATCTGCTCGCGTTGGTCCGGGATGCAGTGTTGGTCGGTCTGCCGCTGGCACCTCTGTGTCGCGACGACTGCTCGGGGCCGGACCCGGAGCGGTATCCGACCACGACCATCGACGAGCACGAGGCCGAGCGAGCGACAGCCGAACCGGTCGTCGATCCTCGTTGGGGGCCGTTGGGTGACCTCCGCCTGGATGACTGAGAAGCGAAAATCGGTCGTGCCGAGCCTCGCCCGTAGTTGTTGGGAGGCGCGACGGCTATCCTCGACCGGTCGTGCCTGCCAGACCGCGGGCGAAAAGCACCAGATCGCGTAGGATTTCCGATGGCCGTCCCAAAGAAGAAGACCTCGAAGGCCAAGACCCGTAGCCGACGGGCGTCGAGCTGGCAGTTGGATGCACCGCCGCGGAGCGTGTGCGGGCACTGCAACACCGCCAAACTGCCGCACCGGGTGTGCCCCAGCTGCGGGTGGTACAACGGCCGCAAGGCCATCGAGGTCGACTGATTTCTCCGATGGCCGGACCATCGGACATGGTGGCCCCTGCAGACCTGTCGGCGGCGTCGCAGGCGGCAAATGGTCCCGGCCTCCCGGTTGCCGTTGACGCGATGGGGGGAGACCACGCTCCGGCCGTCGTCGTCGAAGGGGCCCGCATGGCCTGGGAACGCTTCGGCGTACCCGTGCTCCTGGTGGGGCGTCCAGAGGAGATCGGTGACGTCGGCGGCATCGAAGTGCTCTCGGCTTCGGAAGTCATCGCCATGGGCGCCGAGCCCGCGTCGAGCGTGCGGACGTTGAAGGACTCCTCCATTGTTCGGGGCGCCGAGGCGGTACGAGACGGTCGGGCCAAGGCGCTGCTGGGAGCGGGCAACACGGGGGCGGCGATGGCGGCATCGCTGCTGCGCATGGGGCGGATCAAGGGGGTGGCGCGGCCGGCAATAGCCGTGCCGTTCCCGACGTTCGGATCGACCCCGACCACGCTGCTGGACTGTGGGGCGAACGCGCAGTGCCAGCCCGAGTGGCTCGTGCAGTTCGCTCAATTGGGATCGGTGTACAACCGCGTCCGATATGGCGTCCAGCGTCCACGTGTCGGGGTGTTGAGCATCGGCGAAGAGGCGGGCAAGGGCAACGACCTCATCAAGGAAGTTTGTCGTCTGATGGAGTCCGACAGCGACTGGGCCCATCGCTGTGGTGCCGAGTTCGTCGGCAACGTCGAAGGCGGTGATCTGATGATGGGTGTCGCCGACGTGATCGTCTGTGACGGCTTCACCGGCAACGTCGTTCTCAAGAGCATCGAGGGTGCCATGGCGGTAGCCCAACGGCAGCTCCGCTCGGCGTTGACGTCAACTGCTGGGTCGCGAGTCGCGTCCGAGGCGATCGATCCGCTCGTGACACCCGTCTTCGACACCCTGGATGCGTCCAAGACGGGGGCCGCGGCTCTGCTCGGCACGCGAGGCGTCTGCATGATCGCGCATGGTTCCTCATCTGCAGAGACGATCGCAAATGCCATTCGAACGGCGTCAGAGATGGCGGACGAAGGGGTCGTGGCGCAGATGCGTGCCTCGTTCGAGGCTTCTCCATAGGGATTTCGTCGATTTTCGGGATTCGACCGTCGAAGTTACCCCCAGGTCACGCCAGTTCGAGGCGATCGCGGTAAGATTCGGCGGCACTCCGCCACGGAGCGTGCGATTCTGCCCCTTCGGGCCGAGCGCGTTCGGTCTGTCGTAGCCGTTGTGAGATGACCCGTGAGAGACTCCACTGTGAGAAGTCATGCCTGCTGAAACCCACATGGAACAATCGCCGATGACCCGGGCAGACGTATTGACGCTGGTGCGTGACCGTCTGGCCGACATTCTCGAGATAGAGCCGGATCAGATCCTCGAGGGCGCCTCGTTCGCCGATGATCTCGACGCCGACTCGCTGGCTCTGATCGAACTGGTCGAGGCTCTGGAAGAAGAATTGTCCGATCGCACGGTTGGTTTCCGGATCGAAGACGAAGACCTGCAGGATCTGAAGACGGTGCGCGATGCCGTCGACTACGTCCATGGCCGGGTCGGAGACCAGTCCTGAATCGGGCCCAGCCTGCCGTTGGTTTCTTGACGGGCGATCGACCCGACGTGGACTTCGGTCGACGTCTGAGGTATGAGTTCCGCGACACGTCGCTGCTACGGCTCGCCCTGACGCATCGAAGCTATGTCGCCGAGAACGACCAGGCGGCGTCCAACGAACGTCTTGAATTCCTCGGCGACGCGGTACTCGGGCTTGCCGTCACCGACCACATTCATCGGACGTATCCCGACCTGCCCGAAGGTCAGCTGGCAAAGCTTCGGGCGTCGGTCGTGAATACGGCGACCCTGGCCGAGGTCAGCGCCGAACTGGGGCTGGGACGAGGACTGCTGCTGGGCAAGGGCGAGGAGATGTCGGGCGGTCGGGAGAAGGAATCGATCCTGGCCGACAGTCTCGAAGCCTTGATCGGCGCCATCTTCGTCGACGCAGGCTGGGAGGTGGCTCGGTCCTTCATCCTGGACTTGATGCTGGACGAGATCACGACCGGTGCGACACGGCCGGGCCGCAGCGATTACAAGACGCAGCTGCAAGAACTGGCCGCCGAACGCGAACTCGGCGCCCCCGTGTACCTGCTCACTGGTTCAGGCCCTGATCACGACCGACGTTTCACGGCCACCGCCTTGATCGACGACGTGCCACGGGGCAAGGGTTCGGGAACCTCCAAGAAACGAGCCGAGCAGGCAGCAGCACGCGCTGCATGGACGACACTCATGACCTCAACAACGGAAGAAGACGGCAATGGCACAACTTGAGCTACCCGAAATCGAGACACTCCGCCGTGATCTCGAGCGGGACATTGCCGGACGAAAGATCAAGAGCGTCGAGGTCAAGGCCCTCAAGTCGATCCCTTACAACAAGACCAAGAAGGCGTTCGCCGATGCATTGGTCGGCGCCAAGGTCGTCGTGGTCGAGCGCCACGGCCTGTATCTGGTGGCATCGCTGAACAACGACCACGCGCTCGTCATCGAGTTGGGTGAGAACGGCCGCCTGGAACGAGTCGCCTCCAAGGTGAAGTCCGAAGCAGAGATCGCGGTCACCATCACCTTCACCCAGGGTGGCGATTTGCGGGTCGCCGACAAGAAGTCCAGCTCCTCGGTGTCGGTGGTCGCACTGGAGGAACTCGACGCGGTCGTGCCGCCGGACGACGAACGCGGACTCGATCTGCTGGTTCGGCCCATCTCGTGGATCGAGTTCGGCCGGCTGGTTCTTCCCCGCCATGAGCCGCTCAAGACCTTGCTGACCGACCCGAAGGTCTTCGTTGGCATCGGGCCCATCTACAGCGACGAGATCCTCTTCGATGCCGGCCTGCGCTACAACCGTACGGCAGACAGCCTTTCGATGCAGGAGCTTCGTCGGCTCTATCGATCCGTGGTCGGCATCCTGCACGACGCCATCAAGTACCGCGGGGTCTCGCTCGACGAGCGCCCGTTCCTCGACCTGGCGGGGAATCCAGGTGAGTACACCGAACACCTCGCTGTCTACGGCAAGGCCGGTGAGTTGAGCCCCCGTTCGCGTCTGCCGATCGAGAAGGCCACCTTCAAAGGCAAAACGGTGTTTTACTGCTCTACACAGGTCTAGAGTCGCCGGGTGTTCCTGAAAGCTCTCTCGATCAAGGGATTCAAGTCGTTCGCCGACCCGGCGACGCTCGAGTTGGAGCCCGGTATCACGGTCGTGGTGGGCCCCAACGGTAGCGGCAAATCCAACGTGGTCGATGCCATCGCCTGGGTGCTGGGCGCGCAGGCTCCCACTGCGGTGCGGTCACAGAAGATGGATGATGTGATCTTCGCCGGGACGGCGAGCAGGGCTGCACTGGGGCGGGCCGAGGTGACGCTGACGATCGACAACTCCGAAGGGGTTCTCCCGATCGAGTTCACGGAGGTCACCATCACCCGGACCCTCTTCCGCACAGGTGAATCGGAGTACGCCATCAATTCGGTGCCGTGCCGTCTGCTCGACATCTCCGACCTCCTCTCGGACTCCGGCGTCGGGCGCCAGCAACACATCATCGTCTCGCAGGGCCAGATCGACGCCGTTCTCAACGCTCGGCCCGAGGAGCGACGGCTCATCATCGAAGAAGCCGCCGGAATCCTCAAGTATCGCAAACGCAAGGAGCGGTCCGAACGCCGTCTGGCGGCCACCGACGAGAACCTGAATCGTCTCGGCGATCTCGTGCGTGAGGTCCGGCGTCAACTGCGACCACTCGAGAAACAGGCCGATGCTGCTCGCCGGTACGAGGCACTGGCCACCGAATTCGCGGCGCTCCGCCTGCATCTGACCGGCCGAGAGCTTCGGGCTCTCACGGGTCAGCTCGAGCAATCGCATCGTCGTAGAGGTGAACTCGACGTCCGAGAACACGAACTCATGGCCCTGTTGGCCCAACTCGACGCCGCCGTGCTCGACGCCGAGGCCGAATTGGCCGCCCTCGGGGGATCAGACGTCGGCGACATCCTCAGCCGAGCTCGATCCATGGCTGAGCGAGTCGGCGGCCAGTCGAGCGTGGTTGCCGAACGTCGACGTCGATTGGAGGGAGAGCTCCAATCATCGGTCGACGAAGGTGTGGTGTCGAGTCTGGAGGCAGAGGCAGCTCGGATCGTGTCCGAGTTGCGAGATACCCGCCTCGACCAAGCAGCGATCCAGCCCGAGATGGGACGCTTGACCGAAGCCGAAGCCAGGCTGGCCGGAGATCAGGAACGCTTCGAGCTGGAATGGGGCGAGGGTCTTGGGCCCGCCCCGGTCCAAGCGGCCGAGGTGCGGGCGCAGCTCTCGGCGCTTCGGTCGGCGGCCGAACGCGATCAGCAGGAAGACAATCGCCTCCGAGAACAGATCGAGTCCCTGGCCAGCCGACTCGAGCGCACGACTCGGGACGTCGAGGACGCGCAGATCACCATTCGTCGACTCGAGCATGAGGTTCCCGTTCTCGAGTCCCAACTGGCTGACGCGGTCACCGGCCGAGATCAGGCCGATCAGTTCCTGGAACGGGTCCGGGAACTCCGTCGTGGTGCCGACGACGAAGCAAGCCGATGGCAGGCTCGGGCCGATGCGCTGGCCCAGGCATTGGACGCGGCCCGCAGCGCGGCCGGGGTCGACGCCCTGGCAGGAACCGAGGGTGTGCTGGGCACGCTGCTCGACCTGATCGCCATCGATGAAGGATGGGAAGCAGCTGTCGAGGCCGCGGCTGGCGAGGCCCTGGCGGCGGTCGTCGTCGACAATCTCGCCAACGGTCGCGCTGCTCTGGAAGCGTTGGCCGGCAAGGATCTCTCCGGAGCGGTGCTGGCGCTCGGGTCCGCTCGCCTGGCGGTTACTCCCGCCGCGATCGGCTCGCCGATTCGAAACCACGTTCGGGCACTTCGCCCCGACGTGAACCAGTTGCTCGACGTGCTCTTCGCCGGCGCCGTTGCCGTCGACGGTTCCTGGGGCGACGCCCTCGACGCTGCGCTCGGGCATCCGCAGGCAACGATCGTGACTCGAACCGGTGACCGCTTCGGGCCGACGGGCTGGAGAGTGGGCCGAACCGGCACCGGCGCCACCGGTGCCGCGCTCGACGAGGCTCGCGACCACGCTGAGGCGGCAACGACTGCGGCCGAAGTGGCCAAGACGACGCTCGTCGACGCGCAGCAACACCTCCAGCAGTTGACGGCTGATTGCCGCCGACTCGAGGAGCAGGTGCGTTCGTCCAGAGCGGCGCTGGCCAAAGCGAACGATGCTGCCGACCGTTCCGTTGCCCTGATGGCCGAGATCGGCGAAGACCGTGAACGGCTCCTTCGTCAGCAGAACGAGATCGGGGATCGCCAACGGGCCGACCGGCTCCAGCTCGAGACCCTGCAGCTCCAGCTTCCCGGGCTCGAAGAAGAAGAAGCCGCCCACTACGACCGGGCCCAGTCGATGGCCGAGGCTCGTACCGAGCTGGAGCGAAAGGCGCGGGCCATCGCAACGGTGCGCACCGAACTCGAGGTTCGAGGAGCTGCGAGCGCAGAGCGCCTCGAGCTGTTGACCGCTCGCCAGGCCGAGGTCGAACGTCGCCTCGAACGGCTGGTCGCCGAGCGGGCCGAGGCCCGGGTGCGTCGGGAAGAGATCGAGGCCGCGCTGGTGGTCGTGCGCAGCCTCGCCGAGAAACTGGCGTCGAAGCGAGAGATGCTGGCCAGTTGGCTCGAACGCCTCGCGTTGGAAGTCGAGGAGCAGTCAGGAGCGGCCCGCCGTGTCTCCGAGCATCTGTCCAACCGGCGCCGGGAACGCAAGAACAGCGAGAACGAGCTGGTTCAGCTGCGGGAGCGCCGTAGCAAGTTGGAATTGTCCGAGGCCGAGAATCGGGTGCGGCTCGAAGGCCTGACCGAGGCGGTTCGTCGCGAACTCGACAGCGAGCCTGACGTTGCGATGCAGGCCGAGTGCCCAGAGATCCCCGAGGGGGCCAGTCCCGAGTCTCGGGTCCGTGAGCTCGAGCGAGAGATCAAGCTGATGGGTCCGATCAATCCGTTGGCGCTCGAGGAGTTCTCGGAGCTGAAGGAACGTCACGAGTTCCTGGCCGGCCAGCTCGAGGATGTGAAGGCGACGAAACGCGATCTCCACAAGCTGATTCGGGAGATCGACGAACAGATCGTGAGTGTCTTCTCTGCCGCCTACGCCGATGTCGCCAGCAACTTCACCGAGCTGTTCGGAACGTTGTTCCCCGGGGGCCGAGGCGCCGTGAAGCTCACGAACGCCGAAGATCTGTTGAATTGCGGTGTCGAGATCGAAGCGAAGCCCTCGGGCAAGAACGTGAAGAAGTTGTCCCTGCTCTCGGGTGGTGAGCGATCGCTCACCGCGCTCGGTTTCCTGTTCGCCGTCTTCCGCAGTCGCCCGTCGCCCTTCTACGTGATGGACGAGGTCGAAGCGGCCTTGGACGACATGAATCTCAACCGGTTCCTGGCACTGGTCCAGGAGTTCCGCAAAGAGGCCCAATTGCTCATCGTGAGTCACCAGAAGCGCACGATGGAGGCCGCCGATGTGCTCTATGGCGTGTCGATGAAGCCGGGCGGATCATCCAAGGTGGTCAGCGAGAAGGTCACTCGGGCGACAACCGACAAACTCGCTTCGGTCTCGTCCGACTGATCCTCCTCCGTCTCGGTCAGCCCAGACGGTGGAACCAGAAGACGCTGAGAATCATCGAACCGATCAGGGCGATCAGACCCGCCCCGACGAACCAGTCGGTGATCTCCCGGTCGATCGTCTCGAAGCCGATGGCCGAACCGATGTCGGCATAGACGGCTTCCAACTCGTCGAGGCTGGCGGCGGAGAAGAAGCTGCCTCCTGTCTGTTCGGCGATGAAGCGGAGATTGTCATCGCCGACCGGCACCGGGATGACGTCCTGCTCGACTGCTTCGGTCGTCGGATCGTCGTAGAGGATCGTGCCGCCCCGAGTTCCGAAGGCAATCGTCGAGACAGGAATCTGGGCCTGCTGAGCGGCCGCGATTGCTTCGGTGTCCTCCCGGCCCACGGTTGTCTCGCCGTCGGACAGCAGGACGATACGGGCGGGCGGCAGGCTGCCCGAACCATCGGCCGGAACGTTGAGAAGCGCATCGAGCGAGGTGAAGATGGCCTCACCGATGGCCGTCGACTCATCGAGCCGCAGATTCTCGATCGCTCGTCGTGCCAGGTTCCTGTCGGTGGTTGGCGGAACCAGCACGCTCGCGGTGCCGGCGAAGCCGACGATGCCGACATTGAGCGTCGGAGGCAGCTCGTCGATGAACCGGGATGCGGCGAGCTTTGCCGCCACCAACCGATTGGGGTCGACGTCCTCGGCCTCCATCGACAACGAGACGTCGATGGCGACGATGACGGTCGCTCGCTCCCGAGGCACTTCGACTGGTCGAGCCGGTCGAGCGAAGCCGGTGATGAAGATGGCCAGTGACAGCAGGGAGAGGAAGGCGGCGAGGTGGCGACGCCACCCCGACCGTCGGGGCATCACGGAATCGAACAGTTCGGCCGACGCCAGGCGGGCGGCGTAGACCTGGCGGCGCCGCTGCATGACGAGATACGCGAGCAGAAGGCCCGCCAACACCAGGAGAAGCCAGAGCCGGGTGGGGTTGAGGAAGTTCATCGATGTCCCCCCCCGGCCAGCGCGTGGACTCGCGCTCGTCGACCGGCGACGAACGCCACCAGGTCGTCGATCCACGGACGATCGGTGCGGAACGTCAGGTGGTCGACCCGAGCGTCACGCAACTCTGCCGCCAGGGTGTCTCGTCGTTCCGCCGCAGCCTCCGCATACTTCTTGCGAATCTCGGCTTTGTGCGTGGGGATCTCTCGAACCCGACCGGTAGCGGGGTCGACGAACGGCAGTAATCCGACGTTGGGCAACTCGAGTTCGATGGGGTCGAGAACCTCGATGGCCAGCACGTCGTGCCGAGTGGACAGCACGCGGAGAGGATTCACCCACCCTGCTCGAACCTGAAAGTCCGAAATGACCACGACCAGTCCTCGCCGTTTGGCCACCGTGCCCAAACGGCGGAGGGGTTCGGCCAGGTCGGTGGGCCCTTCGCCGTCGACACGGGGCGACGCTGCGATGGTGTGCAGGAGGTGGAGGAGGTGTTTGCGTGATCCGCGTGCAGGCACGAGCAGCGGAGGCGTCCCGGTAAGGAGCGCCCCGATGCGGTTGCCGTCCCGATTGGTGAGGAATCCGATGGCACCGGCTGCGGCCAGCACCAGGTCTCTCTTCTCGCAGCCGATCGAACCGAAGTCGAGACGAGCCGATCGGTCGACGACCAGCCACGTCTCGAGCTCACGCTCGGCAATGGTCTGGCGGACGTGAGGCTCCTGCAGGCGCGCCGTCACGTTCCAATCGATTCGGCGCACATCGTCACCGGGAGCGTACGACCGTGTCTCGCCCAACTCCGAACCGTGGCCGGGAACCAGACCACGGTGGTCACCGTGAAGCATCCCGTCGAGTCGGCGGTTGATGTCCAGCTCGAGGCGACGAAGAATCTCGCGATGGCCGGGTAGGGCGTTGGTCGGTTCGACCATCAGGGTTGAGGCGGCGGAGCCGGGAGGGGAGGCATCGGAGCGGTGGGGTCCTGAGCCCCCGGGAACAGGAGGGGGTCGGCCGGCCCGGGACCGGCCGTGGCTGGTTGGGGTGACGGCGGCGCAGGATGGACGAAGGGTTGAGCCGTGGGTTGGGGCGAAGACTGCGGTGCCGACGGTTCTCGTGGGCTCACCGCAGCCGCGGGAACCACGGCCAACAGCCGGTTCAGGAGGTCATCGGCCGACAGTCCCTTGGCCAAGGCCTCGTAGGAAAGGTTCAGTCGGTGGCGTAACACGTCCCGGGCAACGTCGAACACGTCCTGGGGGGTCACATACGTGCGACCCCGGAGAAGTGCCAGAGCCCTGGCGGCGGCCACCAACCCCAGCGTCGCCCTCGGGCTCACACCGAAATCGAGCAACGGTTCGAGTTCGGGCAGACCCCGCTGAGCCGGCTCTCGGGTCGCCATCACCAGATCGACCGCGTACTGGGCGATTGCACCGTCGACGTAGACCTCATCGCAGATCTGCTGCAAACGTTCGAGCTCGTCCAGATCGATGGCCCGATCCGGTGTGGGAAGCGAAGCACCGACTCGTCGGACGATCTCGATCTCCTCGGCCGGCGAGGGGTAGGGGACCGTGACCTTCATCAGGAATCGGTCGCGCTGTGCCTCGGGCAGGGTGTAGACACCCTCGGATTCGATGGGGTTCTGGGTCGCCAGAACCAGGAACGGACGCGGCAGCTTTCGAGTCTCGCCACCGACCGAAACCTGGCGTTCCGCCATCACCTCGAGCAACGCCGACTGGACCTTGGCCGGGGCTCGGTTGATCTCGTCGGTCAGTACGAAGTTGGCAAAGACCGGGCCCCACTCGATGTCGAAGGTCTCCTTCGAGGCTCGCCAGATGCGGGTGCCGATCAGATCGGAGGGAAGGAGGTCCGGTGTGAACTGCAGGCGAACGAACGTGCCTCCGATGGCTTCGGCCAAGGTGGAAACAGCCAAGGTCTTGGCCACGCCGGGCAAACCCTCGAGCAGGATGTGGCCACGGGCCAACAGCGCAACCAGGAGTCGCTCGACCATGTGATCCTGGCCAACGATGACGCGCTTGACCTGGAACAACACCTGTTCGAGTTCGGCCGCCGCCGTCTGATTGTCGTGCATCGAGACTCCTGATTTGCATGTCTGATCTGGCACCAGTGAAGCGCACCAGGGAGAAAGCGGGGGGAAAGTCCTCTTCGGTCCGGCAGTTGGGCCGGACTCTCCGGGGGCTGGCTTCGGGACTGTCTGAACTGTGGCTAGGTTCGAGGCGTGCGCATTCTCGTGGTGGACGATGAACGGGACTTGGCTGATGCGATTGCGACCGCGCTCCGACGAGAAGGGTACGCCGTCGACATCGCCAATGACGGTCATGGCGCGCTCGACCGACTGATGGTCAACGCCTATGATCTGGTCTGTCTCGATCTGACCCTTCCCGACCTCGACGGCCGCGAAATCTGTCGTCTGGTCCGGACCGACGATCGCTTCGATCGTTCGACTCGAGTCCTGATGATCACCGCTCGTGACAGCATCGAGGATCGGGTCGGAGGTCTCGACGATGGCGCTGACGACTACCTGGTCAAGCCCTTCGCCTTACAGGAGCTTTCGGCCCGGGTCCGTAGCCTGTTGCGCAGAGAGACGTCGGGTGAGGACGCCTTGCTCGTCGTCGGCAATCTCCGGCTGGACACCGCCCGTCGGACGGTGGCGTGGCGCCCGAGCGATCCGGATCGAGGTGGACCCGACACGATGATTGATCTCACGACCAAGGAGTTCGCCCTCTTGCGCTATTTCATGGCCCACCCGGGTCAGGTGATCAGCCAGGAGCGTCTCCTGGAACACGTGTGGGACGAGATGACCGATCCGTTCACCAACACGGTTCGGGTCACGGTCGGCACGTTGCGTCGCAAGCTGCGGATGACGAGCGATGACGATCTGATCGAGACCGTCATCGGGAGTGGCTATCGATTGCTCGAGCGTTCGTGAGAAGGTTCCAATCGATTCGGTTTCGCCTGTCGCTCGGTCTCGCCCTGGCGGTGTTCGCCATCGGTTCGTTCCTGGTCGGTGGGATCTACCTGTGGCAGGTCCGCCAGCTGAACGAGCCGGTGCTGACCACGAGGCCGCTCGTCATCGAGGACAAGGCGACCGGCCAGGTCTTCGAAACCGACGTCGAGTTGGTGTTCCGGGAGGAGATCCAGCGGGCCGCCGTCGAGAAACTGGAACAGGATGCCTACCGGGTTGCGCTCAACCAATTGCGGCGGGCCAGTTTCGCGGGACTCGGAGTGTTGTTCGTCGCCAGTTTCGGCAGCGGTTGGTGGCTCTCGGGGTGGGCGCTGAAACCGGTCGATCGCATGAACAGCGTCGCTCGCGACATCTCGGCCAACGATCTGTCGCGGCGAATCTCGTTGCGAGGCCCGGCCGACGAGTTGAAGGGTCTGGCCGACACGTTCGATGACATGCTCGACCGTTTGGAAGACTCCTTCGACGAGCAGCGCCGTTTCGTTCACGAGGCCTCGCACGAGCTCCGTAATCCGTTGGCAGTGGCCCGGACCAATCTCGAGTTGGCCCTCCTCGACGAAGAACCCGCCGAGGTGAGACGGGCCGCTCAGATTGCCCACCGAGCCACCGAACGCATGACCCTTCTGGTGGAGGATCTGCTGGAACAGGCTCGCCGCGGGATCCCGGAGCTAGCGCGGACCGATGTCGATCTGAGTCAGATGGTGGCCGACAAGGTCGTCGAGTTCAGGGCCGCGGCGTCGGAGCGCCACCTGTCGCTGGTGGCGGATCTCGGTGGTGGCGAGGTCGCCACCATCGGCGACGGGCCAGCCCTCAACCGGGCGGTCGCCAACCTCATGGCCAACGCGGTGAGGTTGGCGCCCGAGGGGTCCACGATCCGGGTCTCGACCGCCTGGACATCCGACGGGGTATCGCTCTCGGTCAGCGACGAGGGCCCGGGCATCGACTCTGCCCACCTGGACGCGGTGTTCGACCGGTTCTGGAGAGGCCAGGACCCTGGCGCCGGGAGCGGCCTGGGATTGAGCATCGTGCGGCGGATCGCCGAACGTCATGGCGGGACGGCCACCGTGACCTCCGAGCCGGGCAGGGGCTCGGTCTTCACGATCTCTCTTCCCCGATCCCTCCGGGAATGAAAGGCTTTACACGCACTTGCGGTGCCGATGGGTACCGTCAATCCTGGCGTTCGTGCGCTCTTCGACCAATGGGTTTCACCTCGTAGGGTCTGGATGTCCTTCATCTCCGCATCATTCGTGACGAGGATCTCTCTGTGACCGATCGAACCTGGGACTTCGAGACAGCGGGCCGACCGTCGGCCCAACCGCTGCCCGCACCACCGACGCGACCACCGGTGCCTCCCACACCAGCGGCATCGGTGTCCTTCGGTCCGCCCGTCATCTCGCACCAGGTCGTCGGCTATCCGACCCATCCCGCCCCCAGCGTCAGCGACCGTCAACCCGTCCGTCCGCCCACTCGGGCCGAGGCCGAGGCAGCCGCTCAGCGACCCGTGGTCGCAGCGGCACCCCGATGGGGATGGCGGGCCCTGGTTGCCTTCCTGGCCGGGGGAGCGCTGGCGGCGTCGGGCTTCGCCGTGGCACAACTGGCCGACGACGACGAAACGCTCACTGCCACCCCGGTGGGGTCGACCGCAACATCGATCACCACCTCGATCGCGGGTTCGCCTCCCGATCTGGACACGGCCGAACCGGTTGCGTTCGTGGCTGCGCTCCTGGGCCCTTCGGTGGTCCAGATCGAGACCGACCTGGGAACCGGGTCCGGCGTGATCTACGCCGAAGGTCGCATTCTCACGAATCATCATGTGATCGAGAACGCATCCCAGGTCCGGGTCCGCCTTTCCGACGGTCGGACCCTGGCGGCCGAGATCGTGGGATCCGATCCGCGGACGGACATCGCTGTCATCTCGGCCGGTGAGGGCCGAGGGCTCCCGGTGGCTGCGCTGGCTCTCGACAATCCACCCGAGGTCGGTGAACTCACGATCGCCATCGGGAGTCCGTTCCAGCTCCAGCAGACCGTCACCTCGGGCATCGTGTCTGCGGTCAATCGCCCCATCTTCAATGGTCGGGGATACAACGCCATGGTCCAGACCGATGCGGCCATCAACCCGGGGAACTCCGGCGGAGCGCTGGCCAACCGCGCCGGCGAGGTGATCGGTCTGAACACGGCCATCCAGACCGACGGGTTGAGCAACACCAATGCCGGCATCGGCTTCGCCGTTCCGATCACCACCGCCGTTCACGTGGCCGAACGCATCGTGAGTGGGGAGTCCTTGGACGAGGGCTTCCTCGGTGTGTTGGGTGGCCCGGCCGACAACGATCAGGTCGGCGTCCAGATCGAGACCGTCACCGACGGATCGGCCGCTCAGGATGCCGGTATCCAGGTCGGAGATCTGGTGGTCAGCGTGGATGGTGCTCCCGTGACCGTGTTCCAGGAGCTGGCCGGGTTGATCCAGACGAGCTTTCCCGGCGAACAGATCGACCTCGTCCTGATTCGCGACGGCCAGACGTTGACGCTGACGGTGACCCTCGGCGAACGCTGAGAGCCCCTGCTCGACCCCGGGGCCGACGTGACTAGGCTCACGGGCAATGAATGCTCTCTTTATCGTCCTCATCCCCGTCTTCGTTGTCGTCCTCGTAGCCGTCATCGCATTCCTGATCATCCGACGTCAGAGGGTTCAGCTTCCTCCTGGCACCGACGCTGCTGTCGGAGCGCCGCCGTCGTCACCCGGGGCCGGCGGCACCGCAGTCCTGGACCTCACCGAGGTCGATACCGTCGAGCCGAGCACCATCGACGTTCCTCTCACCGACAGTACGGCCTCGGACCTACCGGTCTCGGACGTCCCTGTATCGGATGTTGCCGTCATCGAGGAACCACCGGTCAAGCCCTCGTTCTTCGATCGACTGGGCAAGGCCCGGTCGGCCTTCAGTGGCTATCTGGGCGGTCTGGTCGGTTTGGGGAAGGTCGATGACGAGGCTTGGGAAGAGCTGGAGGAAGCGCTGATCCGAGCTGACGTCGGGGTCCAGACCTCGATGTCGCTTCTGGCCGATGTGCGGGCCGAGGCCAAGGCCGTCGGCGCCGAGGATGGCTCGCAGGTGCTCGAGTTGCTGAAGGCCAGGATGCGGTCCGAGATCGCCGACAAGGATCGATCGCTCACGATCGACATCGGCAGGACGAACGTCTGGCTGTTCGTCGGCGTGAACGGGGTGGGCAAGACGACGACGATCGGCAAGCTGGGGAAGCGACTCGGTGATGCCGGGCACCGTCCACTGATGGCGGCCGGTGACACCTTCCGAGCAGCTGCGGCAGAACAATTGACCATGTGGGCCGAGCGAAGCGACGCCGAGATCGTGCGTGGGGTCGAGGGGGGCGATCCCTCGTCGGTCATCTTCGACGGCATCCAGGCTGCGGCCGCTCGAGACTGTGACATCGTCCTCGCCGACACGGCGGGTCGACTCCAGAACAAGACGAATCTGATGGACGAATTGCGCAAGGTTCGTCGAGTTGCGAACAAGGAACCGGGCCATGTCACCGAGGTGTTGCTGGTCCTCGATGCAACCACCGGACAGAACGGCATGTCCCAGGCAGCGGTCTTCGCCGAGGCCGTCGACGTCACCGGCGTGGTGCTGACCAAGCTCGATGGCTCGGCCAAGGGTGGGATCGTGTTCGCCATCGAGAGCGAACTGGGGATACCGGTCAAGCTCGTCGGGTTGGGCGAAGGCGTCGATGATCTCGTCGACTTCGATCCCGACGAGTTCATCGATGCACTGTTCGAACCGACCTGAAGAACTGGTGCTCCGGTGATCTGACCGGTCAGGTTGGTCTCCTGCGACCCGGCCGCCCCGGTAGGATCCCTTCGGCATGTTTCAGTCACTCACCGACAAGTTCGACGGCATCTTCGGCCGGCTCTCCAAGAAGGGCGTGCTCACCGAGGAGGACGTCGATGAGGCCCTGCGCGAGATTCGCGTCGCTCTTCTCGAGGCCGATGTCAACATCGCGGTCGTCAAGAGCCTTCGAGACCGGATCAAGGTCCGCGCCACTGGCGAAGAGGTCCACAAGGCTCTGAACCCGGCCCAGCAGGTCGTCAAGATCGTCAACGAGGAACTCACCGAGAGCCTCGGCGGCGAGACCATCACCATCAAGTATGCGGCCAAGCCCCCAACCGTGGTGATGATGGCCGGCCTGCAGGGTTCGGGCAAGACGACGACCTCGGGCAAGTTGGCCCGCTGGTTCAAGAGTCAAGGTCGCAATCCCCTCATGGTGGGCGCCGATCTGCAGCGCCCGGCCGCCGTCGAGCAGCTGAGGACCTTGGGCCGCCAGATCGATGTTCCTGTCTTCAGCGAGCCATCTAACCCGGTCGAGGTGGCCCGCAATGCCATTGCCGAGGCCCGAGCGACAGGGCGCGACGTCGTCATCGTCGACACGGCCGGCCGACTGGCCATCGATGAGGCCCTCATGGAGGAGGTTCGCCAGATCTCCGAGGCCGTGAGCCCGGACTACACGTTCCTGGTGGTCGATGCAATGACCGGCCAGGACGCGGTCACCGTGGCGGAGGCCTTCCACGAGAAACTCGAACTCGATGGGGTGATTCTCACCAAACTCGACGGCGACGCCCGAGGCGGCGCGGCGCTCTCGGTGAAAGAGGTGGTCGGTCGCCCGATCGCGTTCGCTGCGACCGGCGAGAAGCTCGACGATTTCGAACTCTTCCACCCGGATCGTATGGCCAGCCGAATTCTCGGTATGGGCGACGTGCTCACGCTGATCGAGAAGGCGGAGCAGACCTTCGAACACGAAGAGGCGGAGAAGGCCGCCGAGGCGCTCATGGAGGGACGCTTCACCCTCGATGACTTCCTCGAGCAGATGCAGCAGCTCAAGAAAATGGGGCCGCTCAACAATTTGATCGGGATGCTCCCCGGTCTTCCCAAGGAAATGCGCGACGTTGAGGTCGACGACGGAGAGCTGGGCCGGGTCGAAGCCATCATTCGGTCCATGACCACCGAAGAGCGGGCCACGCCCGAGATCATCGACGCGTCGCGGCGGGCTCGAATCGCCAAGGGATCGGGAGCCAACCCGAACCAGGTGGCCATGCTGGTCAAGCAGTTCAGCGAGATGCAGAAGATGATGAAGCGTCTCGGTGGTTTCGGCACCAAGAAGGCCAAGGGCAATCGCAAGGGCAAGGGAAACAAGGCAAAGAATGCTCGTGGCGGCGGCAGGGTGACGCAGAAGACCACCGCCCGGGTCAGTGAGAAGGGCACCAAGAAGCGCAAGGCGCCATTGATGTTGCCAGGTCTCGATCGACTCGACGAGGCCGATCTCGATCGCCTGGCGGGTGAGCTCGACGAGCTCGGTCCCGGCGTCTGAGCCGCATTTCATTCGCTGGCGGGTACGATCAGTCGTTGCTCACGAACGCGCCCCACCCACGGTGGGTCCTCCGGGACGGATCGTGGACGAGAACCTCACTGCAGCAGATCAGCGTTCCTTTGATCAAGAAGAAACCAGCACCCAAGAAGAAGAGAGAATTCCGTGGCCGTCAAGCTCCGCCTCATGCGGATGGGTAAGAAGAAGCAGCCGACCTACCGAATCGTCGCTGCTGATGCCCGTTCCCCTCGTGATGGACGTTTCATCGAAATCGTCGGTACGTACAACCCGCGTGTACAGCCTTCGGAGATCGTCGTCGACAACGCCAAGGCCGTGCACTGGCTTCGCCATGGTGCCCAGCCGAGCGAACGAGTTCAGAAGCTGCTGGAGATCACGGGCGCCTGGTCGGACTTCAAGGCCGGAAAGACCCCCGAAGAGATCAAGGCAGCTGCTCCGGCCCCCGAGCCGGCTGTCGAGGCCGTCGCCGCCGGTGGGAACTCGTGAGCGAAGCGCTCGCCCCAACGGCCGAAGCGGTTCTGCTGCATCTGTGCCGTTCGGTGGTTTCGATGCCCGACGAGGTGTCCATCGAGACGTCCAGCGTCGGTGATGATCGAGTCCGTTTCGACGTCACGGTGAACAAGGAGGACATGGGCCGAGTCATCGGTCGTCGCGGACGCGTCGCGTCGGCCATCCGCACCGTGGTCGGAGCCGCCGCCGCCAAGGACAGCGTCTCCACCGAAGTCGAATTCGTCGAATAGGTGCTCGAGGTCGGGCATGTCGCCCGTTCTCACGGTCTGCGGGGCGAGCTCCTGATCTCGTTCTCCACGGATCTCGTGACCGAACGCTCGGCGCCGGGCTCGGTGTTGGTCATCGACGACATCGACTACACGGTCATGAGTTCGCGCCCTCACCAGAAGCACGTACTGGTCATGCTGTCAGGTATCGATGACCGTGAAGCCGCTGATCGGTTGCGAGGAAAGAAGATCTACGCCGAAGCGATCGAGGACGAAGGGTTGGTCTTCGTGCACGAGGTCATCGGGGCCCGTCTCGTGGATCAGTACGGAACCGACCATGGCCCCGTCGTATCGGTGATCGACAATCCCGCCTCTGATCTGATGGAACTGGCGACCGGGCAGCTGGTTCCCTTCAGCTTCTACGTGTCGCTCGAGTCGGGCGTCGTCCGGGTCGAGGTACCTCCCGGGTTGCTGGACGACCAGGCGATCTCCGAACGCGATCAGGACTGATCGTGCGCATCGACGTCTTGACCATCCTCCCCGACCTGGTCGAGACCTTCGCCCGGGCCAGCGTGGTTGGACGGGGTCGCGACGCCGGACTGGTCGACATCAGGATCCACGATCTGCGGGAAGCTGCCACCGATCGTCATCGCACCGTCGATGACGCGCCGTTCGGGGGAGGGGCAGGAATGGTGCTGCGACCCGAACCCGTCTTTCGGACGGTCGAGGTGGTCGACCCGCCCCGTCCCCTGTTCTATCTGTCGCCGGCGGGTCGAGTGCTCGACCAGTCGTACGTTCGAGAACTGGCCGGGTTGGACGGATTCTCACTGCTGTGCGGTCGCTACGAGGGTGTCGACGAGCGGATCCGGACCGAACTGATCGATGGTGAGATCTCGATTGGTGACTACGTGCTGGCGGGGGGAGAAGTGGCGGCCGCGGTCGTGATCGAGACGGTGGCTCGCCTGGTGCCCGGAGTCCTCGGCAACGAGCAGTCCTCGATCGATGAGTCCTTCAGCGACGGTTTGCTCGAATACCCCCAGTTCACCCGACCCGCCGACTTTCGTGGCCTTCTGGTACCCGAAGTCCTGCGTTCGGGCGATCATGGCCGGGTCGAGCGATGGCGCCGAGCGCAGGCGCTGGCCCGTACCTTGGACCATCGGCCGGACCTGATCGCTTCTCGAGGGGGCCTGACGCAACCCGAGCAGGCACTGTTGGTTGAATTCGGTTTGGACACCACTACGCTCTAACTCCGTTCCAGACGGGGCCTCCTGCCCCCTCGGAGAACACGGACGAACGCCAGGATCCACGATGAATCTCACCGAATCCATTGAACAGTCGCAGTTGCGTGACGACGTTCCCGCTTTCGCCCCCGGCGACACCGTGAAGGTGCACGTGAAGGTCATCGAAGGCACCCGCGAGCGAGTGCAGATCTTCCAGGGTGTGGTCATTGCCCGCCGAGGTGCTTCGATTCGGGAATCCTTCACCGTACGGAAGCTCAGCTTCGGCGTCGGTGTCGAGCGGACATTCCCGCTCCATTCACCCAACATCGAGAAGATCGAAGTGGTGACACGGGGTGACGTGCGACGAGCCAAGCTCTACTACCTCCGAGACCGGGTCGGGAAGTCGGCCAAGGTCAAGGAAAAGCGCTATTAGGCCATCGGTCGCCCTCGGGCGCTGGGGGGAAGATCGGGCGGCTGCCTGGTATTCGGCAGCCGGTTACCGAACGCTCGACCGTAACTGGCGAGTGCAGGCGGGCGAACTCGATCTGGTCTGTGCCATCGGCTCGGTCGTCGCGTTCGTCGAGGTGAAAACCCGCTCGTCGAGCCGGTTCGGCTCCGGCGCCGAAGCGGTGGGGCGAAACAAACAGCAGCGGATCCGACGACTGGGCCGGGCGTGGCTGCAGGCATCGCCCGAAACGTTCCGATACGTACGCTTCGATGTCGTGGACGTCGACGCCCGAGGCAATGTCGTGGTCTACGAGGCGGCCTTCTAGCCACGCCGAGCCTTATCTCGTGACGAACAGGGTTCAGGCGAACAGAGCAGGGACGCGGTCTCGGGGGCGGCCGATG
>CALACD010000197.1 GCA_937890445.1 uncultured Acidimicrobiia bacterium
CGACGAAGGAGGCCTTGTTCGATCTGGCCCAGAACTCCGGGCTTGTCCGTCATGGGCTCATCCTCCGTTTGCTGACCGGTCTGAAGCAGATCACCAATCATCCCGCCCAGTACCTGGGCGAGACGCAACCGTTGGCGGGTCGGTCCGGCAAGCTGGACGCGCTCGACCACCTGCTCGACCGGGCCCACGAGAGCAACGAGTCGGCGCTGGTTTTCACTCAGTACGTGGCGATGGGGAAGCTCCTGGTCGATCATCTGGGTTCCCGGGGGGTCGACGTCGAGATGTTGCATGGTGGTCAGTCCATCTCGGCCCGGCAGGAATTGGTCGATCGTTTCCAGACCGGCGAGCTCCCGGTGCTGGTGCTGTCGCTGAAGGCGGGTGGGACCGGTCTGAACCTGACGAAGGCGACGCAAGTCATCCACTTCGATCGTTGGTGGAACCCTGCGGTCGAGGATCAGGCAACCGACCGGGCCTATCGGATCGGTCAGGATCGGCCCGTTACCGTGCATCGGCTCATCACCGAAGGCACGGTGGAGGATCGGGTGGCCGAACTGTTGCGCCAGAAGCGACGACTGGCCGATCGAGTCGTCGGTTCGGCCGTTTCGGGACCCGGGTCGGGCGAGGGGTGGATCTCGGCTCTCGACGACCAGCAACTGGCCGAGTTGGTCCTGCTGGAGTCCGAGCAGCCGTCACCGGCAGGGAGCGCCCGGTGAGCGGTTGGTGGGGCGACGCATGGCGGTCGGCAGTCGAGAACGATCTCTTCGACGATCTGTCGGAGTTCGGAACGGGCCGCACCCTGGCCCGAAAGCAGACGCCGGAACTCGAGCTCGAGCCTGCTCTTGCCTCCTGCCCGTTCCTGTCGAGGGCCGGCACCGTCGTTCCCTCCTTCGGACTGAAGAAGTTCACCGGGGGACAGTGGGCGTCGCTGGCCACGTTCATCGCGGCCCGGCCCGCGCTGGTGGCCGCCGTCCTCACGGGAACGCTGTCGCCTTCGCTCGAGGATGCAGCCGAACCGGTAGGCGCTCGACTCGTTCCCGGGCGAGGGGACATCACCTTCAGCTGTACCTGCGACGCTTGGCAGGAGCCGTGTCGTCACGTCGTCGCCCTGTTCTTGTTGGTGGGAGAGGCGGTGGCCGTCGATCCGTTCCTGCTGCTGTTGTTGCGCGGCGGTAGTCGCAACGATCTGGTACGGGCCGTCCGGTCCGAACGTGGTGGGCAGGGCCTCGATGCCGGAAGTGGCCCGCGAGGCACCGACGTCGGCGTCCGTGCCGCAGATGCCTTCGCTCGCCCCACCTCGAAGCTGCCCTCGCCCCGTCCGCTTCCTCGACGCTGGGGTACTCCGGTCGAACTTCGGGTGGCGCCACCCGTCGATGGTGGTGTCGGATCCGGGGATCTGCGGGAGTTGGCAGCCGACGCAGCCCGGCGGGCAGCCCGTTTGCTGGTCGGTGACGACCGTTCGGGGCTGCATCACACCAGCGACGTCGATGTGGTCCGCCGAGCAGCCGAACATCTCGACGACCCGGATCATGTCGGTCATCTGGCGTCTCGATCGGGACTCGACGTCGACACCCTCACGGTGCGGGCCATTGCATGGTCCCGAGGGGGTATGGCCGGGCTGACCGCGAACGACGACCGTTGGCCTGCCGAGCCCGACCGGCTTCGGTCCGGGGTCGAGGCCCTCGGGGCAGGTCGTTGTTCGGCCAACGCAGTGATTGCGGGCTCGACCCAGCTTCGCCTGGATCGAGGTGGTCTGTGGTGGCGTTTCGATGCCGATGTCCGCTACGGGTGGGTACTGTCCTCCGACGGATTCGACGATCCCGCAGATGCCTTGGCCGACGTCAGCTGACGGGAATCGGCGTCGCTCGTGGAGTGGGCAACAACAGTGGTGGTGTCGCGGTGTTGACCTGCCGTGATACGACCACGTCGACGCCGGCGTCGTGCATTCGACGACGGAACCACATCAACCCGATGACGAGGGTCAGCCCGGTCGTCGCCGGACCGAGGAACGACTTCAGAATGACGAAGCCGGTGACCGACTGGGTCATCAACAGGTAGAGGGTGATGGCACCGTTGAGCAGGCTCGTCGCCGACCAGAGCAGAGAAACCCGAGCGAAGAAGCCATGAAGGGCAGGGTGGTTGGCGGTCGCATGGTCCAGTGGGCAGAGATCGTGCACGAGCCGCTCAGCCAGCGGGGCACCCAGGGGAACCGAGATCGCGAACGCCAGTCCGATGAGCGTGGTGCTGATGGTAGGGCCGACGAAGTAGACGAAGACGCTGCCGGTGAGCAACGCGGTGATGGTCTTGGCCGTGTTGCCGATGACGCTCAGCAGCACGAGCCCGGCCACCGGCTGACCCTGGGAGCGTTGATAGACGATGACCCCCAGTGACCAGGCCAAGGCGATGAGGATGGCCGCAGTGAAACCAATCGAGGCGTAGCTGGCCAGGAAGAGAACCACCGGGATCACCTTTCCGATGATGATGGTCGGCCAGGCGTGCAACAGGATCGCCCGGAGCCCGGGGATGACCAGACGGTCCGGGCCCGATGGCCGAACCGGCTGGTGGTCACTGATGGTGGTCATACGTACTGTTCTCGCCCTCTCTTCGACAGATGCACGCCGTCGTCTCATCGGCCGGTCGCAGGGCGATCTTTCGCACCTTGTCCCACGAATGAGGCGAATTGAGCCGATCGAACCAGGCAGGTCATCGATCCCGCGATCGGACGGGAACAGGTCAAGACCCCGGGTTGTCTGCCGATGATGAGGCCATGGTGAACGAAGGCATCGTCTCCGAGGATCTCGCCCAGGGTGACGCGTCATCGGTCGACGGCGACCCGGCTGCGGCGTTCTCACGGGCGGGCTCGTCGCCGGTTGGCTCGTCGGCCGAGCACAGATCATTCGACGTCCTCGTCGTCGAGGACACCGCCGAGTTTCGCCAGATCATCTCGGCCGCCCTCGTCACCGCTGGCTTCAATTGTCAGTCGGTCCTCGACGGCGAGACTGCCGTTGATCGAATCGAAGAGCTCGCTCCCGATGTCATCGTGTTGGACATCGGCCTGCCCGGTATCGATGGCATCGAAGTGTGCCGACGCATCCGCCATCGGACCGATGCCTACATCATCATGCTGACGGCACGAGCCGACGAGGTCGACAAGCTGATCGGCCTGGCGGTCGGGGCCGACGACTACCTGACCAAACCGTTCTCGACACGGGAGCTGGTGGCCCGAATCGGGGCCATGATGCGGCGGCCTCGAACGGCCGGTACGCCCTCGGACGTTCGTGCCACCGATCTCCACACCGCCGGCGATCTACGACTCAACTCCATGGCTCGCGAGGTCACCATCACCGACGAGACCGTCGCTCTGACCCGCATCGAGTTCGACCTGCTCGAGCAGTTGTTGCGACATCGGGAGATGGTGGTCGAACGGGCTCGATTGCTGGACGCGGTCTGGGGGCGCGACTGGGTCGGCGACGACCACCTGGTCGACGTTCACATCGCCAACCTCCGCAGGAAGATCGACATCGGAGGCCGGCGTCACATCAAGACGGTGCGGGGCATCGGTTACCGCATCTCGCCTCATCCAATGGGGTGATCGGCGGCGGGTGCTCCCGATCTCAGGCCGGGCTCTGACCGCTCTCGGGGCCGAGCAGAGGGGCGCTTGTCGCGAGGTACTCGGTCAGTTCGTTGGCGACGAGCGCCGAGAGTTCGAGGATCTGGGCCGAGAGACCGATCGCTTGGGGAGGGGCAACGCCCACTGCTTCGGAGGCGCTGCGCTTGATCATGTTCTGTAGGTCGTCACAGCGCTGGGACAAGACGGTGGCCCCCAAGAGTGCGCTGGTCGACTTCAAGGTGTGGGCGGCCCGCATGACCTGGTCAGCGATGGCTGGGTCGGTGGTGGCGGCATGACACTGATCGATGAGAGCGATTCGATCATCGAGCTCATCGAGGAAGGTGTGCACGATGGTGGCGACCACCGCGGGATCGCCCAGATCCTCGGCCAACACCTCGAGCGTGGCCCGGTCGACGAGTGGCGAATCTCGGGTGCCGGGGGCACAGGGATCGATCGGGTCGTCGTCGAGGATCGGCGTCGCGTCGTCCGGGTCTGCTCCGGGAGCGACGACCCACTTGGCCAGCGTGGAACGGAGGTCCTCGATGCTGACCGGCTTGGACAGGAAATCATCCATGCCGGCGGCCAGGCAGAGCTCACGATTGCCCTGCATCGCCGACGCAGTGACCGCAATGATCGGAACGTGCTGTGACGTGGTCTCCGCACGACGAATCAACCGAGTGGCCTCGAGCCCATCAGCTTCCGGCATGTGCCAGTCCATGAGAATGGCATCGAACGAGCCCTCGGCCGCAGCCTGTGCCGCCAGGAGTCCATTCTCGGCGATCGTGCAGTCATAGCCCAGTTTCGTGAGCTGACTCTTGACCAGGAGCTGATTCACCTCGCCATCCTCGGCCACGAGGATGTGACCGTGGGCCGGGGCCACGCCAACCTCGGCCGGCTCCTCGGTGGTCGCGACGGGCGTGGCCTGGAGGGGCAGGTGAAGGGTGAACATCGACCCTTTCCCCAGTGTGCTCGACGCATCGAGCGTGCCACCGAGCAGGGTTGCGAGCTGATGGGAGATCGCCAGGCCGAGTCCGGTCCCGATGCGTCCGTCACCGACTTGGGTGAAGACTTCGAACAAGGACGGTAGGACGCTCTCGTCGATGCCGATGCCGGTGTCGACGACCGAGAAGTCGAGCTGGGTCGAGTTCGGCGCGCTGACCACGAAACGAAGCTCGCCTCTCTCGGTGTAGCGCACGGCGTTGCTGGCCAGGTTCACCAGGATCTGGCGGACTCGGAGCGAGTCCGCCGTTGCCCGAGCCGGGGTGGTGGGGTCGATCTCGACCACCACGCCGAGACCCTTGTCGTCGGCCTCTCGGCGCACGAGGTCGGCGAGCTCGACCATGAGGCGCGAGGGGGAGAAGACATCGGAGTTGATCTTGAGCCGACCAGCTTCGATCTTGGAGAAATCGAGGAGATCGTCGACGAGCAGTCGAAGAGTGCTGGCTTCGCGATGGATCGCGGCGGCCAGTCGATGGTCTTCGTCTTCGAGCGCGGACTGCGTGAGCAACTCGGCGAGACCGAGAATCGCATGGAGCGGGGCTCTCAACTCGTGACCAACGCTGGCCACGAAGGTCGCGGTGGCACCGTCGATGACCCGATGTTCTCGCTGTGCTCGGGCCAGGTCTGCGTCGAAGAGCGCCCGCATTGCGTTGCGTTCCAATGTGATTTCCGTGATGGCCCCCATCAGGCAGGCAACCTCGCCTGACGCGTTGGGAATCGGGCGAGCCCGCAGGCGACCCCAGAACTCGGTGCCATCGACGCGCAGATAGCGCTTCTCGAGCACGAGATCGTCGACCTCGCCGGAGATCAGCGAAGAAAGATAGCGGTCGACATCGGCTCGATCATCGGGGTGGGTGAGAGAACCAGCAGAGATGGTGTCGAGATCGACGGACTCGTCCATGCCGAACAGTTCCCGGAAGGCCCGATTGGCCTGCAATTGGCGTCCTGTGGTGTCGATGATCGAGATGGCGATGGGCGATTGATCGTGGAACGCCAACGACTGGAGCGCGTTCGGCACCGGTGGCGATGCATCGGAAGCTGCTGGTTGCTCCATCGAACCGTCCCTGAGAGGTGGAGGAGCGCGGCGCTTCCCCAGGGTCAGAATCGGCAGGAACCAGCCACTTCATGAGTGGAAGACCGTGCCGTGCCGTTCAGGACAGGACGAAGCGCAGGATTGCCCCGCCGCCGTTCTCGTCATCGCTGGCGTGGTCGAAGTGGGCATGGACGGCGGCTCCGATGCTCACGTCGTCGGGGGCTCCCCCGACGATGTTGGTCAGGATCCTCGGTCCCTCTTCCAACTCCACATAGGCCAGAACGTACGGTGCATGATCGGCCCAGCGCCCCTGACCCCGCTCGACCACCGTGAAGCTGTAGACGGTGCCCCGAGCTGGGCTCGCCACCCACGACACGTCCTCGCTCCCGCAGTTCGGGCAGAACAGGCGCGGATACCAGATGGCCTCGTGGCACAGATCACAGACCGGGAGCTGTAGCCGGCCTTCGCCGAGCGCGTCCCAGAACGGGGCGGTCTCGCTGTTGGATTTCGGGGATGGGGTGGGCAGCTGCTCGCTCATGCGTCCTCCTGGCCGAGAATGACGGTGGCGCTTGCGCTTCGAGTGGCCAGGCTGCCGCCGGTTCCGTGGGCGAGCACGAGTTGGCAGTCCGGCACCTGGACCGCCGTCGCGGCCTCACCCCGAAGTTGTCGCACGGCTTCGATGATCTTGGTCATCCCGCCTCGATTCGCCGGATGGTTGTTGCACAGCCCGCCGCCGTCGGTGTTGAACGGGAGACGACCGGTCGGCGAGACCAGTCCGCCGTCGGCCACGAAGCGTCCCCCCTCGCCCTTCGGACAGAATCCGAGATCCTCGATGGTGATGAGCACGGTGATGGTGAAACTGTCGTAGATCGATGCATAGTCGATGTCGGCCGGGGTCACGCCGGCCTCGGCGAAGGCGGCCGGGCCCGACACGATCGCTCCGGTGTGGGTCAGGTCCGGGCGACCCCGCGTCGAGTGCTTGACCCCGACGCCGGTACCGAGGATGGGGCAGGTCTGACGATCGAGGGTCGCTGCCACCTCGGGGCTCACGACCACGATGGCACCGCCTCCGTCGGTGATCACGCACGAGTCCAGACGATGCAAGGGACGAGCGACCATGGGCGATGACAGGACGTCGTCGATGGTGACGGGGTCGGGAAGGAACGCGTTCGGATTGTGTTGGGCATGGAGTGACGCCGCCACCTTGATCTCGGCCAGTTGTTCGCTCGTCGTGCCGAATTCGTACATGTGGCGCTGGGCGGCCAACGCATAGCCGGCCACGACGTTGAGCCCGAACAGGTTCTCGAAGCTCGATTCCGGTGCCGAGGCGCTCTGGCTCCCTCCGGGCCCGCTACCCCCGGTTCGGGGTTTGCCGGCGAGCGTGATCAGCGCCACCGACGCGTAACCGGCGGCGATTGCCGCCATGGCGTGACGTAGGTGGATGAGATACGACGATCCCCCGGTTTCGGTGGAATCGATCTCCCTGCAGCGCAGGCCCAGGTAGTCGGCCATCGACAGGCCACCGAAGCCAGGTGCATCGCCAGCGCAGTAGTAGGCATCGACATCGTCGAAACCGAGGCCGGCGTCTCGCAGCGCTCCGGCCGCGACCTGGGCGTGAATCTGGGGCACGGTCAGGTCCGGCAGGTGCCGGCCCGGATGTTCGTACGCCCCGGCGATGTGTGCTGATCCTCTCAAGCCCATCGTCGCACCCTAGTGCTCTGACCACAAAGGTTCGCGCGCGTTGGTCAGGCAGCCTGTTTGGCTG
>CALACD010000198.1 GCA_937890445.1 uncultured Acidimicrobiia bacterium
CCAACAAGAGCCGAGTGACCAAGAAGGAAAAGCCCTTCGACGGTCAACGTCGCCAACGCAAGCACGGCGACCACTTCCACACCGAGCAATGGTGCGAGACCCACACACAGTGGGAACCTGTCGACCGCTAGACCGGGCCCGGCATCAACCAGGGCGGGGCCGGAAGATCGTGTGATGGCGAAGGCGGGCGACTTCACTGCCGACCACCGCCGGATCGGAGTCGATGGGCGCACTCGTGATCACCCCGTCCAGCACCTGATACCAGTGTCCGTTGCGATCGTAGGCCTCGACGATCGTGGCTCCTATGGTCAGATCGGTGGCGGTCGCCACCGGAGCCAGATGCTGCATCTGGGTTCGAACATGAATCGTCGGTCCGTAGGTGAAGTTGTGTCGGGTGAGGGGTGCCATCCGAGCAGCCAGGAAGTACGGGTGGACCCGCTGGCCCCACTGCCCTTCCTCGATCCCGAGATCCTCGATCGCCAGGCGGCTGGCGGCGGCACGGGTGACGCGCGCCGTCAGGGGACGTAGCGGCAGGCCGATCGGTGCGGTGTCGAGGGTGTAGCCGGGTCGGGGGTCGGGCGGATCTTCCCCCGGGGCCGGTGCCGGGGGATCCAGTGCATCCAGGAACGGCGCGTCACCCGACCCGTAGGAGCCGCTGAGCACCGAACCCTTCGCCGTGCCTGCGTCCACCTGACCGCCGGAGGCATCGATGGTCAGCAGCTCATCGACGAAGAGCGGGCGATGCAGCGTGAAGTCGACCCAGCCGTGCTCGAGCCAACCCGGACCGGCATCGGCCAGGATCTCTGCGACACACCATCCGTAGGTCCGCACCCCGGCCACCAACGACCCGGCGTAGCCCGACGACGTCGCCCCCTCGTCGCTGTGTATCGGATTGGGCACACCCTTCGGTGGCGGATCATGCGTTGCTCGAAGTGTGGTCGTCACTCGATCGAACCTAGCCGCCAACACTTGCACGAGTTCCATGCCCGACCGCCCGAGGGAGGATTCATTGCTCGGTGTCGAGCACGACGCGTTCGCTGGGCTGCTGGCGCAGCACGGTCTCGATGTAGCTGGCCGTTGCAGCCTCGAGGCCGACATCACGACCCTCGTTCTCCGACAACAACCACAGGTGATCCAGCACCTGGTGATAGACCTCGGCATCGACCAGTCTCGACCGTAGCTCCTGTGGCACGGCAGCAATCGTGGGCTCGAACCTTTCGGTCAGCCAGCGATACCCGACCACGGCTTCGGGGATCTCCCGACCTGCCTGCGATGCCAGGAGGGCGCCGTAGGTTCGCAACGCCGATAGCAACCGGCGGGCCTGGTTCTCCTCGGCCACGACACCCGTCAGTTGTTCGAGCCGTCGACGATGATGGCCCTCCTCGACGACACGAGGTCGAAAGCTGACCGTGTCGGCCCCATCCACCTTCACCAGCTCGATCTCGTCGGTGTCGAACCCCAACTCGTTGAGGCGACGCAGCCGATCGTTGACCCGCCACATCTCGTCAGGAGGCAACAACGTCGGCGCGGTCAGTTCATCCCACAGCTCGTTGTATCGGACCGTCAGGCGTTCGACGACGACGATCGGATCGATGCCGTCACCAAGTCTCCCCATCGCCTCGAGCTCGAAGAGACCACCGACGATGTTGTCCCGAGCGATCTCGAGATCGTGCGATCGCTGACCATCGGAAAGCTCGCCGTGCAACTCACCGGTCTCGGTGTCCACCACATAGGCGACCAGCGCCCCGGCATCTCGGCGAAACAATGCGTTCCCCAACGAACAATCGCCCCAGAAGAAGCCGATCAAGTGCAGGCGAACCAACAACGTGGCCAACGCGTCGATCAACCGATCGTGCAGGCCATGGGCGCCTTGACCGGCGAAGAGGTGAAGGTAGGGCAACGAGTAGGTCAGATGTCGAGTGATCAGGATGGCGTCGAGCGCGACGCCGCCATCATCCACTCGACCGCCGACCACCCCGACCAGGTCGACCACCGGCAGCCCGGCCTCTTTCAGATGCTCGAGCAGCCGGTACTCCCGATCGGCCAACGCCGGGGCAATCTCCTTGAACGCGAAGAACACGCCATCGTGTTCGATGAAGCGGACCACATGCCGATGCCGCCCCTTGGCCAATCGGACTGCCAGCTCGGTCGGCCAGTTCTCCAACGGCCTCGCCCAGGGGAGGAGAAGGAAGTCGGGCTGTGGATCTCGTGACGTCTTGAGCCGGAGCGCTACCACGGGCCGAACCCAGCGAACCCGACGCAGCTACTCGACGTAGCGACGAGCCTTCATGCGCTTGCCCCGAATCGTGCCGGAACCGATCTGCTTGATGACATGTTCCACGGCACCATCGGGCACCCCGACGATCGAGTAGTTCTCGGTGATGCGAATCGGTCCGATCTCGCTGCCGCTCAGGCCGGCCTCGTTGGCGATGGCCCCGACCAGATCGCCTGGTCTCACGCCGACCTTGCGGCCGAGCGACACATAGACGTAGGCAGTTCCGCTGTCGGTGCCCTTGGAGGACTTGCCGCGACTGGATCGCTCGCTACTCCCCCGCGCCTTGCGGTCGGCGCCTCGTCCGCTCTTGTCCCAGTCGCCCTTGCCCTTGCCCTCGTGCCGGG
>CALACD010000199.1 GCA_937890445.1 uncultured Acidimicrobiia bacterium
ACGCCCGGAGCCGCTCCCCGGGCGGCCACCGTGATCATCACCAAGGACGACGGCGGCATCATCGGCAGCTGACTCGTCATGTCCCCCGGGACACGTGGTTCTCGTGGTGCCTGACGTCGGCGGCGAAGGCATCACGATCCCGGTCGGAAGTTCGAGGGACCTTCTGACCGGAACCCGCCCAGGAGGCAACGGTTTCCAGCACCTCTCCCCTGTCTGGAAACCTGCCTCCTGGCCCGGGGCTCTCAGCCGAGCGAGACCGAGACGAGGCGGTCCATGTTGGCGCTGTAGAACTTCTGCAGGACGTCCTCACCGAACCCGGCCAGGGACTGGCCGAAGCGTCCCAGCGGATTACGCCCCCCTTCGATGTGGGGGTAGTCGGAGGAGAAGAGATAGAGATCGGGGTTCGAGTCCCGGATCATGGCACCGACATCCTCGAAGGGGTACGGCGTGAAGCCCATCTGGGCCGTGATCTGCTCGGACGGCTTGCGGGTGAGAGCAGCAAGATCGGGCTCGGACCGCTTCCAGATCTCGGCGATCTGATCCAGGCGGCGCAGCATGGCCGGCACCCAGCCGGCGCCGAGTTCGACCACGCCGATCCGAAGGTTCGGGTGCCGCTCGAGCACGCCGTCGAGCACCAGCGTCCCGACGAACATCTCGGCTGCGTGATGCAAGCCGATCATGTCCTTGCCCCGCACATTCTCCCCGCCACCGAGCCAGTCGGTCGGCACCGCTCGACCCGAGTTCATCCACGCCGGCCCGACCTGCAGTGGATCACCACCCACGTGGAGGACCACGGGGATTCCGGCTTCGGCCGCCAGCGCCCAGAACGGGTCGAGGTCGTTGTGGCCGGGCGACCGCCCACCTGCCGGCCGGTGTGGCACCCAGACCGCCGCCAACCCGAGATCGATGATCGTCCGCAACTCGGCAACCGCCGCATCGGGATCATCCAATGGAGTGGCTCCGACTCCCCACAGTCGTTGGTCGGGGGCACAGAACTCGGCCATACCGCGATTGTGGGCGGTGGCGGCGCCCGCCATCAGCTCAGGATCGTCGACCATGCCGAAGACCTCGCCGGCGGAATAGGTGCTGAAGACCCACTGATTGGTGAATCCCAGCATGTCCAGCGCCGTCGAGCGTTCCTCGGTGTTGAACGCCCCCAGCGCTTCGTATCCCTTGGGACCGGCGATGAGGCCGTCGCCGAGGCCCACCAACTGCTCCACCGTGTGAGCGGGATGACCGTTGCTGTCGGTCACGGCGGCCACTGCGTCACGCACCACGTCGCCGCCTTCGATCGAGAGCCGGGGCAGCCGGTCGCGGATGCCGGGATCGGCATGATCTCTCAAGAAGTCGGGGAGCTCCATCAGGTGACTGTCGGCATCGAGGTAGGTGCGGCCCTGCGCATAGGTCATCGGAGCATCTCCATGGTTCGTCGAACCGACCCGACGCTAGCGAAACGAGGGCTCTCGGCTCCATTCCGGCCCGCCTTCACCTCGGAGGTCGCGTTCTGGTCCCTGACCTCGGCGACGTGATGTCCAGGACTCGTGATCACCTCTGCGTCCACATCTGCGTCGCTCGATTGGCCGACACGACCCACGACTCGGCTACAACCACGCTGGTGCTTCCCCGCTCGCTGATCCTGCCGATCGAAGCCGGTGCCGCGCTGCGTCAGACGTTGGGCATTCTCGATGACCACCTGGCCGCCGACGATCCGTACCGAGCGATGCTGTTGGATCAGCGGATCTGGGAGACCTGGGAACGCGACGAGTGGAACGCCATGGAGGGACCGGATCGAGCGATCTCGTTCGAGATCGAAGACGCCGCCGTCATCCTCGCCGGGTTGGCCTTCACCGAAGCCATGAGCGCCGAGTTTCCCTGGTTCGCCATGGTGCAATGGACGGTCGATTTCATCGCGGCCGAGCTCCGACCGCTGTGGACCGACGACGAGTGGCGCAACGTCGGCGCCCCCTGACCGATCCTCGCCGCCGGCCACCGTGATCACGCAATGACGAGCGCAACCATCACGAAATGGCTGACGCCGGCCGCCACGGTGAAGGCATGCCAGATCTCGTGGTAACCGAAGATCATCGGATTGGGGTCGGGCCGTTGGAGGTAGAAGACGATGGCACCCAGGGTGTAGAGCACCCCGCCCAGCACCATCAGACCCAGGACGGGTGCGGCCAGGGTGCGAAGGAACATCGGCAGCGCCACCAGCGCCAACCAGCCCAGAACGAGGTAGAGGGCATTGCTGGCCTTCATGATCCATCCGGTCCCCCACAGCTTGACCACGACGCCCACGGCCGTGAGCGACCACACCACGGCCAGCAGCGGAATCCACCACGACGGCGGCAGCGCCAACAGACAAACCGGGGTGTAGGTGCCGGCGATCAACACGAAGATCATGCTGTGGTCGAGGCGACGCATGATCTGCTGCGCCCGTTCGGTGATGGCCAGGCGATGGTAGGCGGCCGAAACCCCGTAGACGGCGGCCAGGCTGGCGCCGTAGATCGCAACCCCGAGCTTGCCGTCGGGAGTGCCCGCCGACACCAGCAGTGCGACGACGGCCGGAATGCACAGCCAGAAGGCCCACGCGTGGATCAGACCGCGCCACGTGGGGCGGGGCAGACCGGTGGCAATGGAAACGACCGGTTCCGAAGCCTGGGAGTGCATCACGACCGAACGGTAGCTGGCCGTCGCCGCAGGTAGGTTGCGGGTCGATGAACGCCCGCATCCTGGTTCTGGCCGATACCCATCTCCGGCCCGGGCAGTTGGAGCGTCTGCCGACCGAGGTGTGGAATGCCGCGGACCGAGCGGATCTGATCATTCACGCCGGCGATGTGACGTGCCAGGAACTTCTCGACGCGCTGACGAAGAGCGCACCCGTACATGCGGTGCG
>CALACD010000200.1 GCA_937890445.1 uncultured Acidimicrobiia bacterium
CGCTTCATGATGAGATACATCACTGCCGGAGTCATCCGGGCGGTTTTCACGATTCTCGCCGTCTCCGTCATCGTCTTTCTTCTTGCGCGAATCACCGGCGATCCCTTCGACGTGATCGCGCCGATCGACATGTCACGAGCCGATGAGGCAGCGCTGCGATCGAAATGGGGCCTCGACGAGTCCGTTGTGCAGCAGTACTTCAGCTTCCTCGGCAATGCCGTCAGGGGAGACTTTGGCGACTCATTCATCTACCCCACGGAAACTTCGACAGGGATCATTCGGGATCGGCTGCCCCGGACGTTGCAACTGGGCGCCGTGTCGATGGTACTGGTGCTGGTGATCGGCGTGCCGCTCGGGGTGTTGTCGGCGGTGCGACGCGGATCGATCATCGACCGACTGGCGAGGGGTATTGCGCTGCTCGGCCAGTCGGTGCCCGACTTCTGGCTAGGAATCATGCTGATCTGGGTCTTCGCGGCGAATCTGCGTTGGCTCCCGACGTCGGGTGCGTCGGGGTGGAAGAGCTATGTCATGCCAAGCTTCGTCATTTCAATCTTTGGAATCGCCGCCTTGCTCCGACTCTTTCGGTCATCGATGCTCGAGACGCTTGACTCCGAGTACGTGAAACTGGCCCGGCTCAAGGGTCTGTCGCGCACACGAGTGATTTGGAAGCATGCGGTGAAGGCTGCATCGATTGCTCCGCTGACCTTCTTCGGAACGCTTCTGACCCGCATTCTCACCGGTGCGACCGTCGCCGAGATCGTGTTCGCGTGGCCGGGAGTCGGCCTTCTGGCATTCGAGGCGGCGAATGCACGGGATTTCCCTGTGGTTCAAGCCCTTGCGTTGTTCACTTCGGTCGTGATCGTCGGCACAAATCTTCTCGTCGACATCTTGTACGCGTACGTCGACCCACGTGTTCGGCTCGGAGCGCGGGCCATAGGATGATAGGTAAGCGTGCCATCGACGATGAGTTGACGGAATCGGCGGCCCCGACTGCGGCCGAAAGTTCTGCTCCCGCCCGCGGCTGGCGAGGGCTGTTTCGAACGATGCTGACCGCTCGCCGGCGGATGGCGCGGTACCCGTGGCTTCCGGCGCTGATCGTTGTCGGGTTGCTGATCGTTCCGGCGGTCTTCGCAGATCTCTTGACGCCGCACGACCCGTTGCGAGGAGTACTTGGGGACCGTCTGAAACCGCCGTTCTGGCTCGAGGGCGGCTCGATGAAGTATCCGCTCGGGACTGACAAGCTTGGTCGGGACATGCTGACGCGGTTGATGTTCGGTGCCCGGATCTCACTCATCGTCGGGACCGTGACGGTCCTGTTCGGAGCGGTCCTTGGCAGCACTCTGGGCATGTTGGCCGGGTATCTCGGTGGCGTGGCTGATCGTGTGATCACCTGGCTGATCGACACGTTTCTTTCTCTCCCCGCCGTGCTCCTGGCGCTCGTGGTTGTCGCCGCGATTGGACCGAGTTTCACCACGATCATCGTGATCATTTCCGTCACGATCTGGGCGACGTTCGCTCGCGTGATCCGGGGAGAAACGTTGAGCATCCGCGAGAAGGACTACGTTGCCCGCGCGAGAGTTGCCGGCGTGGGCACCCCACGAATCATTGGGCGATACATACTTCCGAATCTCGCGAACACCCTCATCGTCATGTCCACGCTCCAGGTCGGCGTGGTCATCTTGGGCGAGGCATCGCTCAGCTTCATCGGCGCTGGCATCCCGCGTCCGAATCCGAGCTGGGGTGTCATGGTCGCCGACGGGCGGGACAACGTGCTGACGCAATGGTGGCTGACACTGTTTCCCGGGATGGCCATCCTCTTGGTTGTGATGTCGCTCAATCTCATGGGCGATTGGCTCCGGGACTTCCTCGATCCGAAACTGCGACAGCAAGCACAGTGATGGGGGTCTTGGTATGAACGATGCGCAACTCCAGTACGAGGGGGATGGCCCCGCACATCGGGAGGTTGTCCTCCAGGTCGAAGACCTCCGAATGCATCTCCATACTCGTTGGGGTGTCACCAAGGCCGTGGACGGCGTGACCTTTGATCTCCGGGCGGGCGAAACGCTCGGAATCGTTGGCGAGTCGGGTTCGGGAAAGTCGATGCTCGCCCTGTCGCTCGTCCGTCTGACGCCCGAGCCGGCTTCGCGATTCGTCGGTGGGCGTGTGCTTCTCGATGGTGAGGATCTCATCGCCCTCTCCGACAAGGAGATGAGGAGAATCAGGGGCAAGAAGATTTCGAGGATCCTGCAGGACCCTCACCAGTCGCTCAATCCCGTCTTCACCGTGGGCAACCAACTGAAGGAAGCCATCAGAATTCACGAAGGCGCGCCGACCAAGGACGAAACGAAACGTCGAGCAATCGATGCGCTCCGTGACGTCCAAGTGCCCGAGCCCGAACGACGACTGAAGAACTATCCCCACGAGATGAGTGGTGGGATGAAGCAGCGCGTCGTCGGAGCGATGGCGATGGTGTATACGCCGTCAGTATTGATCGCCGATGAACCCACCACTGCGCTCGACGTCACCATCCAGGCTCAGTACCTGACGCTTCTTCGCGATCTTCAGCGTCGAACCGGCGTGGCAATGATCGTGATCTCACACGACTTCGGTGTGATTGCCGAGACGTGCGACCAAGTGGCAGTGATGTACGCCGGGAGGTTCGTCGAGCATGGTCCTGTCGCCGAGGTCTTCGACAACCCGTCACATCCGTACACCAGGGGCCTTCTCGATTCGCACCCGCGCTACGTCGGTCGCGGGGAACGGTTGCGGTCGATTCCCGGTGCCCCTCCGGAGCTGTCCGATCTGCCGGCCGGGTGCCGGTTCCGAGCCCGCTGTGAACACGCCGTCGCAGCGTGTGGGGAATCCGATCCGACACCCGTTCGGGTGTCGAACCAGCACACGGCTTGGTGCTTCCGGACAGAGGAGGCGCCATGGGCCGACCGCTGATCGAAGTCGACAATCTGAGCAAGAGATTCGCGGTGATGGGTGGCCCGCTCGGTGTCCGAACAGTCGGTCATGTGCGTGCGGTCGATGGGGTGAGCTTCGCGATCAACGAAGGCGAGACCTACGCGTTGGTTGGTGAGTCCGGGTGTGGGAAGACCACAACGGCTCGCACCATCCTGCGTTTGTTCACGCCGGACGGCGGTCAGGTTCGAGTCGAGGGTCGCGACGTGCATGCGTTGACCGGCGTCGAGTTGAAGGAGTTTCGTCTCGCTGTGCAAGCGGTGTTTCAGGATCCCTGGGCCTCGCTCAACCCGCGAATGCGAGCCGGGACGCTGATCGCCGAGGCACTCAAGGCCAACCGTCGGGTTTCCAAGGCAGAAACCAAAGCCCGCGTCGCCGCATTGCTGGAACGCGTTGGCTTCCCCGCATGGAAGGCGGACCTCTACCCGCACGAATTCAGCGGCGGCCAACGTCAACGAATCGCGCTCGCAAGCGCGCTGATCACCGATCCGAAGTTGATCGTCCTCGACGAGCCCGTGTCGGCTCTCGACCTCTCGGTTCAGGCACAGGTCATCAATCTTCTCAAGGACATCCAGGCCGAACTTCAGACCACGTTCCTGATCATCTCCCATGACCTCGACACCGTCCGGTACGTCGCCGATCGGGTCGGCGTGATGTACCTGGGTCAACTGGTCGAGGAAACGCGTGCCGAAGAACTCTTCGAGCACGCCAAGCATCCCTACACCCGGGCGCTTCTCGCCTCACGGCTGGCGCTGCACCCGAGTGAACGCGGCGAGGGCGCTCCGGTAATCGGGGAAGCTCCGAGCCCGATGGAGCCACCGTCCGGCTGTCGGTTTCGGACCCGATGTCCGCACGCTATGGAGATCTGTGAACAGGTTCCGACGATGGTCCAGCTCGACGTCGGACACACGGTTGCGTGCCATCTCTATTCGCAATGACGCTGTCGGGCCAGAGGTCGACGCCTGAAGCAATGACCAACCGGTCGACCGCCCGCACAGCGCAGGGGCGACCGTGACGCATTGGGACATCCTGCTCCTCATCGGCGGTGGGTTCGCCGCCGGAGTCGTGAATACGATGGCCGGCGGCGGTTCGGCGCTCACCGTCCCGCTGCTGGTGCTCGCCGGCGTCCCGGGCAATCAGGCTAATGGCTCGAATCGAGTCGGTGTCTTGGCGTCCAGCGGGTCGGCCGCCCTCGCCTTTCGGCGGTCCGGCATCAAGGGGTTGGAGGGCGCGACGCCGATACTGATCCCGACGGTGGTGGGATCAGTCACCGGTTCGTACGGCATCACTCTGATCGCTGACGAGAAGTTCGAAACGGTCTTCGGGCTCCTGCTCATTCCGATCCTCGCGCTCACGATCTTCAAGCCGAAACCCGCCGTCGACGCGGCGCCGTGGCCGCGCTGGGTGACTGTCCTGGTCTTTCTGGGTATCGGACTGTACGGCGGTGCGTTTCAGGCTGGGGTCGGTCTTGTGTTGCTGGCAGCCTTGACGCGGGCGGGCTACGACCTCGTCACGGCGAACAGCGTGAAAGTTCTGGTCACGCTGCTGGTCTCGTGCATCGCGCTCCCCGTCTTCGTGCTTCAAGGAAAGGTCGACTGGGTCCCGTCGTTGATTCTCGCCGGAGGCTTCATGACCGGCGGGTGGACCGGCGCAGCGATGGCGGTCCGCGGAGGCGAACGGGTCGTTCGGCCGTTTCTGATCGGCGCTGCGCTGGTTCTGGCGGCCCGACTGCTCGGTGTTTGGTGATTCACGATCGACCGCAATCGACTGCGACGAACGTCCGCGCTGGACCGACCCAGAACACGGCACTGTCAGGCCGCCCCACAAGGAGGAATCAATACACCATGGAACCGCATCAGATCGCCATGTCGAGAGTCGAAACCCTGCTCGTCGATAACCGTCTGCGGTCGTTCATCGACGACGAGCTCCTTCCGGGATCGGGCGTCGACCCCGACGTCTTCTGGCCGGGATTCGACACGCTGATCAACGACTTCGGCCCGCGCAACCTGGCGTTGCTCGAGCGGCGCGCTGAGCTGCAGTCGAATATCGATCAGTGGCTGGGGCACCACAGCTGTGACGATTCGACGTACGTCGACTTTCTTTGCGAGATCGGCTACCTCACCCCGTCCGGCGACGCGGTCTCGATCGACAACGGCGTCGTCGACCCCGAGATCAGTACGATCGCCGGACCCCAACTCGTGGTGCCGGTGCTCAACGCCCGGTATGCGTTGAATGCAGCGAACGCCAGGTGGGGGTCGTTGTACGACGCTCTGTACGGCACCGATGCGCTCGGCGACCTTCCTCCGGCGGGACCGTACGATTCCTCGCGCGGCGCCCGAGTGGTCGCCTGGGTGAAGTCGTTCCTCGACGGCGTCGTCCCGCTGGCGCAGGGCTCGCACGCCGACGCTGTGGCTTATCGCGTCGTCGACGGTCAACTGATCATCGACACCAGGACGGGCGCAGGTGGGCTGGCGCAGCCCGACAAGTGGGTCGGGTATCTCGGCGATCCCGAGCTGCCTTCGGCAGTGCTGCTGCGAAACCACAATCTGACGATCGAACTCGTTATCGATCGACGCGACGACATCGGTGGCACGGACGCAGCCGGAGTGGCTGATGTGCGGCTCGAATCCGCCGTCACCGCCATCATGGATGCCGAAGATTCCGTGGTCGCCGTCGATGCGGTCGACAAGATCGCCGTCTATCGAAACTGGCTCGGTTTGATGCGGGGTGACTTGACGGCGGATTTCATCAAGGCTGGATCGGCCTCCACCCGGAGCCTGGCCGCCGATCGAACCTTCACTGCGGCTGATGGAACACCACACACGGTGCGCAGTCGTGCGTTGATGTTGGTTCGCAACGTAGGGCTGCTGACCACCACGCCCGCGGTCATCGATGCCGCCGGAAACGAGGCGTTCGAAGGATTGCTCGACGCAGCCATCACCGTGGTCGCCGCGATGCACGACCTGTTTCGGCCCGATGGCGCACGTAACTCGCGCTCTGGCGCCGTGTATGTCGTCAAACCGAAACTGCACGGGCCCGATGAGTGCGCGTTCGTAGACGCGATGTTCGACCATGTTGAAGGAATGCTCGGCCTTCCTCCGCGCACCGTGAAGATCGGACTCATGGACGAAGAACGGCGCACCAGCGTCAATCTTCGGGAGTGCGTTCGAGCGTTGCGGCACCGGCTCGCCTTCATCAACACCGGATTCCTCGACAGAACGGGCGACGAGATCCATACGTCGATGTGTGCCGGCCCGGTCGTACGGAAGGCGGAGATGAAGGAGCAGCGGTGGTACGCCGCGTACGAGTTGTCGAACGTCGAGGTCGGTCTGGCTTGCGGACTTGGTGGTCGCGCTCAGATCGGCAAGGGGATGTGGGCTGCACCGAACCTCATGGCGGGCATGCTCGAGCAGAAGCTGAGTCACCCCCGGGCCGGGGCCAACTGTGCTTGGGTTCCGTCACCGACGGCGGCCACGCTTCACGCCACGCACTATCACCGTGTCGACGTGTTGGCCACTCAGCAGTGGCTCGCCGACCAGCCAGCTGAGGATCGTCTGAGCGACTTGTTGACGGTGCCTCTCGCGACCACGGAATACTCCGAGGCGGATCGTCAGGCGGAGCTCGACAACAACGCCCAGGGAATTCTCGGCTACGTGGTGCGTTGGGTCGACCAGGGCATCGGCTGTTCAACCGTGCCTGATATCCATGACATTGCGCTGATGGAGGACCGCGCTACTTGTCGCATCTCCTCGCAACACATCGCGAACTGGCTCGTTCACGGCCTCTTGTCGCCGGGCCAGGTGGATGAGGCCTTTCGGAGAATGGCCGTCGTGGTCGATCGCCAGAACGCGGATGACCCGAACTACCGTCCGATGGCACCGCG
>CALACD010000201.1 GCA_937890445.1 uncultured Acidimicrobiia bacterium
GGCGTGGTGGTCGCCCAGGCTGAGATGATCGAGTCCGGCCCGTGCGCTGGCCTGGGCCCGTTCGATCACCGCCGAGACGGCTTCGGTTCCCGTTCGGCCTGCATGATCACTGGTGATGCTGATCCCGAGACGCATGGGGCCAACCTAGTTGGCGAACTCGGCCGACCGGACATGCGGTGCCCGAGCCGGCGCGACCGGGAAGTACGGTGGTGGGCGTGGCGATACCTCCAACCAGGGACCTGGGGTCCATGACGACGACCGAGGTCGCCGACGCGGCAGCACACGTTCTCATCGTTCCCCTGGGAGCAACCGAGCAACACGGCCCCCACCTTCCGATCTCGACCGACACCACCATCGCCGTCGCCTGGGCCTCGCAGCTCGCGCTGGCGATGGGCGACGCCCTCGTCGCTCCGGCCCTCCCCTATGGCTCGTCGGGAGAGCATCAGTCCTTCGCCGGCACGATCTCCATCGGCCAGGACGCGTTGCGACTGGTGCTGATCGAACTGGCTCGCTCGGCCGGGGTCCATCATCGTCGTGTGATCTACGTCTCGGGCCATGCCGGCAACCACGAACCGCTCCGAAGTGCCGTGGAACAACTGAGGGCCGAGGGCCACGACGTCGCCGGTCTCGTTCCTCGCCTGGAGGGCGCCGATGCCCATGCCGGCCACACCGAGACGTCGATCATGCTGTATCTGGAACCGGCGTCGGTGCGCACCGATCGTCTGGAGACCGGCTGCACCGAACCCTTGCACGCCATCATCGAGCAGCTGCGCTCCGGAGGGGTGGTCTCGGTCGCCGCCAACGGCGTGCTGGGGGATCCAACGGCATCCTCGGCCGACGACGGGGCCATGTTGTGGCAGGAACTGATCGCCGCGTCGGACCTCGGGATGGAACGCCGACCTCGATCCGATCGGGCATGAGGCGATCGGTCCCGTGAGCTTGCCGGCAGGCTGGGGGCTCGTGCCCGCCGACGACCTTCGGAAACGGGATGCCGGGCGAGTGCTCATCGGTGGCTCCCCGCTCCGTGTTCTTCGACTCAGCGCGGGCGGAGCCCGCCTGACCCGAGCGTGGTTCGGAGGCCAACCCGTGAGCCCGAACCCGCAGCATCAGGAGCTGGCCCGACGCCTACTCGACGCCGGGATGGCCTGGCCTCGGCCATCTGCGGCCGACGATGCCGTGGCGCTCGGCGATGTGACCGTGGTGATTCCGGTCCGGGACGATCCCGACGGTCTCGCCATCACCCTTGCCGGGCTCGCAGGCGTCACCGTCATCGTCGTCGACGATGGCTCCCGCAGACCCGTCACCGCGTCCACCGCGAGCCATCGAGGCGCCGTGGCCGAGATCGTGCGACGCCCGGACTCGGGCGGCCCGGGCCCGGCCCGCAACACCGGCTTGGACCTGGTCACCACCGACATCGTGGCCTTCGTCGACGCCGGGGTATCCGTCACCGCCGCCGACCTTCGAGCGCTGCGTCGACAACTGGACGACTCGACGGTGGTGGCCATTGCTCCTCGGGTCGCCTGTAGTCCCGGAACTGACCTTCTCAGTCGCTACGAGCGGACCCGATCCCCACTCGACCTCGGTCTCGACCCAGCTGTCGTCGGTCCGGGCCGAGCGGTGTCGTATGTACCCACCGCCTGTCTGATGGTGCGCACCGAGCCTCTGTTGCGACGGGGGGGTTTCGACCCGGGTCTGCGTTTCGGTGAGGACGTCGATCTGGTCTGGGACCTCGCCGGTGACCAGAGGGTTCGCTTCGATCCATCGGTGATCGTCACTCATCCCGCCCGGTCGACGCTGGGCGCCTTCGTCAGGCAACGGATCGGGTACGGCTCGGCGGCAGCCTCGCTGCATCGCCGCCACCCCGGTGCTGTCGCCCCGGTCCAGGCATCGCTGTGGAGCTATGTCGTCGGATTGCTGTGCTTCGCGGGCCATCCCCTGGCGAGTCTCGTGGTGGGAACCGGTACGGCGATGGCCTTGGCGCCGAGATTGGGACCGCTACCCGATGCCCGAGTCGAGGCTGCCATCCTGACCGGGCGTGGACACCACAGGACGTTCCGTTCGCTGGCGCGGTCGGCGCTGCGGGCCTGGTGGCCGTTCACCGCGCTGCTCCTCGTGGCCTCGCCGACTCGACGATCTGGCATCGCATTGGTGCTCGTCGGATGGCTGCAGCGCCTTGCGGACCGCCCGAAGGACCCGCTGATCGACCTCACGGTCGGGTTGATCGACGACCTGTCCTATGGAACCGGCGTGTGGCGCGGCGCGCTGGCCGAACGGACCATCGGACCTCTGGTCCCGAAGGTGACCGAGTGGCTGGTCAGGCGGAACCCATCTGGCCTCAGGGAGCGATGAACAAGTCCAGCAGTTGACCATTGTCGAGCACGGCCGCGCCTCGGCTTCCGGCATCCCTGGCCAACTCACCATCATCGGTCACGACGGCGACCGGCCACTCGAGTGGATAGGCATCGACGAGTTCACTGAGGGCCGTGGTTGCCCGCACCCCGACGGCGGTGAGCCGCACTCGGACCGCACGAGAACTGGGGAGCTCGCCCTCGCCACCGACGGAGCCGTCGAACACCACGTCCGGGGCCGCACCAGATTCAGCGGCGAGATCGGCCAGATAGCTGACGAGCGCGCCGCGTCGTTCCGACGTGGAAAGAGTCGGCCAGCCGAGTGAGGCCACGGCGTCACCCTCGACCAGGAGCACCACATCGGCCGATGAGACGGTGTGTCGGGCGACCGCGACCGGATCTCCCGCCATGGGCTGGATCTGCTGACGACGCTGCAACCCCGACCGCTCGCCGACGGCGACGGGCTCGAGGAACTCCTGCTCGGGCTCGGCGGTGTCGGGCTCGTTCGGCTCGCCTTCCTGGTCCCCAGATCCATCGTCCTCAGGTGTGTCACGGTCGGTGACGTCCGATGCCGGCATGTCGAACACGTCGAGATCGGTGAGGCCCAGGTCCTCGGCGCTCCCCGCCAGGCGGTGGCCGTCGAACGGCTCGAACGCTGCGTTCGACGGTTGATCGTCCACGTCGGCTCGGCCCGAATCGGCGCCGAATCCATAGGCAGCGAAAACGTCGTCCATCTCATCGCTGCCGGCGGAGCCTCCGGTATCGACCTCAGCATCGGACAGGACAGCATCGGACAGGACAGCATCGGACAGGACAGGATCGGACAGGACAGCA
>CALACD010000202.1 GCA_937890445.1 uncultured Acidimicrobiia bacterium
GGGGGAACCACCGGATCATCACCCTCGTCGATGTGGCCCGTAGCCGGCGCCTCGATCGTCGGGGCATGGCGGGCGGCATGGCCGGTCAGGAGCGCTGGTCGCCGATAGCTCGGGCTGCCACCTCGGCGGCATCGCTGAAGGGCTCGAGGACGAAGGTGGCCCCCATCGTGGAGAGCCTCGACGCGGCCTGCTCGTCGTGGGCCGTCACAGCGCTGTTCCCCTCGTAGCCCCAATGTCGCAGCGCTGCGAGCAGTGCTTCGTTGGAGTCGGGCCGGGGAATCGTGCTGATGACCCAGTCGACGTCGGCCAGCGGGAGGGTCCCGGGAAACTCGGCGTCCTCGATGTCGCCGTAGCGGAACTCGACCGGGCCGCGCCGGTCGTCGTCGGCGTAGGGGTTCCAGTCGATGACCAGCACTCGTTGACCGCCATCGACCAGGTGCTGCACCAGATTCCGTCCGAATCGCCCATAGCCGAAGACGATCGTGTCGAACCGGGCGTCATCCTCGGGCATCTCGGGACGAGTCGAACCGCGTTCGAACACGCTGAGAAACGGCGCTAAGCGTGCGTAGATGGGATGCGAGTAAAGGATGAGATACGTGGACAGGCCGATGGTCACCAGCCCGACGAGGGTGACCAGACCCACGGTGTCGGACTCGATGTGACCGAGCTCGAGCCCGAGCGCCGCCAGGATCAGCGAGAACTCGCTGATCTGAGCGACGGTCAGACCGGCCAGGAACCCGACCCGACGGGGGAAGCCCATGAACCCCATGATCACGAGCACGATGATGGGGTTGCCGATGAGGACGAACAAAGACAACACGATGGCCGCCGGGATCTGGTCGCCGATGAGGCTGAGATCCATCTTCGCGCCGAGCTCGATGAAGAAGAACAGCAGTAGGAAGTCCCGCAGCGGGGTGAGCCGCGAGCCGATCGCCTCGCGAAACGGCGTGGCCGCCAGGGCGAAACCGGCCAGGAACGCCCCCACCTCGGTGCTGAAGCCGAGGGTGTCGCTCACGGCCGCGACGGTCACGGCCCACGCCACGGCGAACACCAGCAGCAGCTCCGACGAGCTCGCGATGTGGTGCATCACCGCCGGGAGAACCCACCGGATGATCGCAGCCATGGCGCCGAGGAATGCCACTCCTCGCAGCACCGTGTAGGCGATCTCCACGCCCAGACGGCCGTCGGTGTCGCCGCTGAAGGCACTCAGGGCGATCATGACGAGCACCACGACGATGTCCTGCACGATCAGGAAGCCGATGGCGACCTTGCCGTGGAGGTCGTCGAGCTCGCGCTTGTCCGACAGGAGCTTGACGATGATGATCGTCGACGAGAACGTCAGCGCGATCGCCACATACAGCGCCGTGACCGTGCTCATACCCAACAGCAGGGCCAACAAGAAGCCGACGCCGGACGTGAAGGCCACCTGCCCGAGCCCCGTGGCGAGTGCGACGGCACCCATCGTTCGCACGAGTTGGAGGTCGAGCTTCAACCCCACGACGAACAACAAGACCGCGATGCCGATCTCGGCGAACAACTCCAGCGGCTCCTCGTCGGAAACGAGATCGAACGCCGAGGGGCCCAGGAGAAGCCCCACGGCGATGAATGCGACGATGAGCGGCTGGTGGAGCTTCGTCCCGATGAACCCGACCACCACCGCCGTGGCCAACACCACGGCGGTGAGCTGGAACGGATCATCCATGCCGCACCTCGACGCCGTCGATGGCGTAGCCGCATGCGTTGTCGAGCGGCACCCCGGTTCCCGTCACCGCCATCTCCAAGACTCCGATGTCCACGATTGCCCACCCTCTCCCGCTTCGCAGGGCGACGCCGCGGCGGTGGCCTGCCATTCGTGTCTACCGGATGGGCGCGCCGGGCGAAACCGCCGCTCGGCCACCCGGCGGCTGCGGCTACGGTCGCGCCAATGAACGCCGCTCGCTACGACGAGTCGACGGCGCTGGTCGTCGTCGACATGCAGAACGACTTCGCCCATCCCGACGGTTCGCTCTTCGTTTACGGCGGCGACACGCTCGTCGGCCCGATCAACGACGAGATCGCCGTCGCTGCAGCAGCCGGCACGGTCGTCGTCCTCACCCAGGACTGGCATCCGCCATCCACACCGCACTTCGTCACCTACGGCGGCGTCTGGCCGGTGCACTGCGTGGCCGGCACCTGGGGTGCCGAGCTCGTCGATGGCCTCGATCCCGACCACCGGGCCAGCGCCGTGATTCGCAAGGGCACCAACGGCGAGGACGGTTACTCGGCGTTCATGATGCGCCGCCCCGGCAGCTCGACCGACATCGCCACAGGGCTCGCCGGCCTGCTGCGAGAGCGCGACGTCGAGCGGGTGGTGGTGGTGGGGCTGGCTTCGGACGTGTGCGTGGCCGCCACGGCTCGCAGCGCCGCCGAAGCCGGGTTCGGCACCGTGCTGCGGTGGGAGCTGAGCCGACCGGTCGATGCGAGCGAGCAGACCTGCGTCGAAGTCCTCGCCGACCTCGACCGGGCCGGGGTCGCCGTCACCGGTGCGCCGTGACCGCCATCCACCAGGGCGGCACGCCGGCGGACGACACCGCCGAGCCTGATCCGCTCGGCCTGCTGGGAGCCACCGTCCGCAACCGGTGGGCATCGGTCCGGGGGCCGCTGTTCTGCGATATGTACGAGCCGACGATGGCACAGGTCTACGTGCGCACGGGGCTCGCGCATCGCCCGGCACAGTTCGACGCGTTCTACCGGTCGAACCCCGACTACGGCACCCACCAGGCGGGCTACTGCATCTCGGCGGGTCTCGGCCCGTTCTGCGACTGGCTGGCCGGCCTGCGGGTGAGCGACGAAGAGATCGCAGCCCTGGGTGCATTGCGAGCACCGGGAGGTGGGCCGCTGTTCGGCCCGGAGTTCCTGGACTGGATCGCCGACCCAGGACTCTTCGCGGAGCTCGAGATCCACGCCATCGGCGAGGGGCGCGTCGTCCATCCCAACGAGCCCATCGTGTCGGTCACCGGGCCGCTCGCTGCGGCGCAGCTGATCGAAACGGCGCTGCTCAACTTCGTCAATTACCCGACCCTGATCGCCACGAAGGCGTCGCGCGTGGTCAGCGCCACACGTGGTGGCCGGGTGCTCGAATTCGGCATGCGGCGGGGACCGGCCACCGGCGTCAACGACGGTATCCGAGCCGCACTGATCGGTGGATGCGAGTCGACGTCGAATGTCGAGGCAGCCATCGCCACCGGATATCGCCCCAGCGGCACCCTGGCCCACAGCCTGATCCAGGCGTTCCTCGCATTGGGGATGGGCGAGCTCGAGGCGTTCCGGGCGAGCGCCGCCGCCGCCCCCGACGAGTGCATCCTTCTGGTCGACACCATCGACACCCTGCGATCAGGCGTACCCAACGCGGTCACCGTGTTCGGTGAACTCCGAGCGGCAGGGCACGAACCTGTCGGCGTGCGGCTCGACTCCGGCGACCTCGCCTACCTGGCCGTCCAGACGGCCAGGCTCCTCGACGACGGCGGCTTTGTGGACGCGGCGATCGTGATGTCGAGCGACCTCGACGAGCTCACCATCTGGCAGATCCGCGACCAGATCGGCGACGACGCCCGCCGCTCCGGGCTCGACCCCGGCCCGATCCTCGACCGGCTGGTCTACGGCGTCGGCACCCGTCTGATCACCTCGGCCGGCGACAGCGCACTCAACGGCGTCTACAAGCTGGTCGGCATCGCCGACGCCGACGGTTCCTGGCTGCCGGCGATCAAGGTGTCCGAGGACCCCGGCAAGGTGCCGCTGCCGAGCCGGAAGCTGGTGTGGCGCCTGTACGACCACCGTGGCACCGCCGTGACGGATCTGGTTGGCCTGGCCGACGAGGTGCCGCTGGCCCACGAGGAGAACATCGTGCACCATCCGGTGCAAGCCGGGGTGCACAAGATCATCCGTCGCGCCGACATCGGTCACATCGAGCCGCTGCTCGAGGCGGTCGACGTCGCCGGTGCGCAGCCTTCGGTGGCCGAGCTCGCCGCACGCTGCCGCAGCGATGTCGACCGCCTCGACGTCGGCGTGCAGCGCCTGGTCAATCCACACCGGTACCACGTATCGGTCACCGACGCGCTGCACCGTCTCCGAGCGGACCTGCTCGCCCGACTCGACGGTCAGGAAGCTTCTCGTACGCTCTAGCGTCAGCCCAGAGCCGGGGCGATGGAACCGATGGGGCGAGCAGCTCTCGTCCCCATCGGTTCGACATCGTCAAGCAGTCGGAGCTTCTGCAGCCGTCGGAGCCTCTGCAGCCGTCGGATCCTCGGCCGCCGTGCGCGCCTTTGCGATGGCGAGGATCATCAGGCCATACAGCGCCTTCGCCGTGATGTCGGCCACGGTGTAGCCGACCTGGCGCAGGACCTCGAGACCTTCCGAGGACGAATCGAAGACCGGGAAGAGATACGCGATCGGATACACACACCAGGTCACGAGCAGCACCAGGGTGGCGTTCCTGATCGCCCGGGCGATGGGCCCCGTTTCACGAGCCGCAGCCGCCTGCAGCTGCCCGTTCAGCTCCCACAGGATGTAGAGGAACGGAATCATCGCCAGCACCCAGAACAGCCATTTCGTGCCATTGTCGGTGGAGATCTCGCCCGGATAGCCCAGTGCGATCATGGCGACGGTGGCGGGAACCAACCGGATCATCAGCTTCTTGCGGAGCTCGTTCGCCACACCGAGCACGATGAGCAGCTCGATGACGAGCAGCGGAACGGTGATGAGCCAGTCCGCATAGCGGTAGCCCTCGTTCAGCTCGCCTTCGGCAAACCCGGACCAGATCCGGAAGTAGTGGTAGCCGGCGATCCCGACCACGACCGCCGACACGGCGATACCGGATCGGTAGGCCTTGGACACGCTGTTGATCTGCGTGAGGAAATAGACGAAGGCACCGAGCATGACTGCGGTGCCGAAGGACAGGGCGTTGTAGACGAGTGTATAGTTGTTCCCCGTCAACATGACTTCATTCATGGTTGAACCTCCTCGATTCGGGAAACACCATGACACAACCATGCCCCCGATGCATGACCGAGGTCACCACATCGTGAATTCCGAGTGCCCGCCGGCGCCGCAGCGGGGGACGTCCTTCCAGGGGCCCTTGTCGGTGCGCGGTTCGCCGGGCAGGCCGAGCACCCGCTCGCCGATGATGTTGCGCTGGATCTCGTCGGAGCCACCCGCGATCCGGTAGCCCGGCGCCCCCAGCACCTGCTCGCCCCACGCATAGGTGCCCCACTCGCCACTGTCGGCGATCAGGCGCGGGCCCAACACCTTCGACACCGCATCGGACATGACGCGCATGCCCTGGGTCCAGAAGATCTTGCCCAACGAACCCTCCGGCCCGGGCGTGCCCGAGCGGGCCAGGTCCGCAGCACGGCGGTTCAGCAGCGACTCGACGCGGGTGTGGATGTACACCTTGGCGAGCTCGTCGCGCATGACCGGATCGTCGGTGACGCCCATGACCTGCGCGGTGGCGAGCAGCTTCGTCCACGACGCGCCGCCGGTGCCGCCGCCGCCGCTGCCGTCGGAAGAGTGGTCGCGCTCGAATCCGAGCGTGGTCATGGCCACCTTCCAGCCCTCGCCCACCGGGCCGAGGCGGTAACGGTCGTGGATGTGGGCGTCGCTGAAGAACACCTCGCCGAAGGACTGCCCGCCGCTCATCTGCTTGATGGGGCGGACCTCGATGCCGTCGACCCCCATCGGGATCACGAACGCGGTGAGGCCCTTGTGCTTGACGACGTCGGGATCGGTGCGGGCGATGAGCAGGCCCCAATCACTGAACTGGGCCCCCGACGACCACACCTTCTGGCCGTTGAGGACCCATTCGTCACCGTCTCGGGTCGCACGGCACGACAGACCGGCGAGATCCGACCCGGCGCCGGGCTCGCTGAACAGCTGACAGCAGAACTGATCGGCACGCAACAACATGGGCAACCACTCGAGCTTCTGCTCGTCGGTGCCGAAGGCCCGCACCGTCTGGGCCACCAGGTTGGTGGTGACACCGAACAGCTCGTGGCCGCCCGGGTGCTCGTAACCGCGGGCCAGCTTTCCGAAGGCCCGGGCGTGCGCCCGGCCCAGGCCGAGGCCGCCGTACTCGGTTGGCCAGGTGATGGCGTGGTAGCCCTGCTCGGCCTTGCGCTGGTTCCACTCCGCGATCCGGGCCATGTACGCGGCTTCCTCTTCGTGTTCGAACGCGTGGAAGACGGCGACGTCGAGTTCGCCCTCGCCCCAGACGAACACGGGGGCGTCGGCGTTGTCGTCGACCCGCTTGGCGTTGGCATCGAGCCATGCGATGGCCTCTGCGGTGAATTCGTCGAGATCGGTGGCAGTCATTGCTTCTCCTGGTCTGCGACGGCATCGATGGCGTCGCTGCGACGGCGTGCATGTGCGGAACTCACCGATTGTGTCAGACCGACGGCGGTCGGATCCGACCGAGGCGCCTCAGTCCTCCGAGCGGCGATCCGCCGAACGCTGCACGCGGGCGGCCAGGTGTGCGGCGACCTCCTCGGGCCGCAGCAACCAGCGGCTCTGGAAGGCATCGGTCATCGTCCAGCCGGCGCGTCGGAGGGTGAGGTGGCGTTCGATGTGGGCGTCGGGGCCGTCGGGGTGCACCGTGCACTCGACACCGATCGCCTCGACACCGTTGCCGAGGGCGATGTCGATGGTCCAGCCGGCGACCGGGTACTCGGTAACCACCCGCGTGTCGGTGCCGCCCAGCGCATCGGCGACCTGGCGCACCCAGGGCGACGCGTCGGACCGACGCTCGACGAAGGCGGGTGGATCGTCGGCGAAACGGAAATACTGCGCCAACAGGCCCGACGGGAGCGCGGCGGGTTCGAAGGAGTGCAGCAGCACGATGTGTCGCCGGGCCCGGGTGACCATCACGTTGAACAGGTTCGGGTCCTCGACGAAGCGCAGCGAGCGCCCGAGGCCCTCGCCGTCGAGCGCCAACGAGATCACGACGGTGTCGCGCTCGCTGCCCTGAAAGGCGTGCACCGTGCCCGTCCGGAGCCCGAACTGGCGGATCTGGGCAACCGAGAACCGTTCGATGATCGCGGCTTGGATGGCATCGGCCTGGGCCCGGAACGGCGTGAGCACACCGATGCTGCCGGTTCCGGTTCGGTAGGCGAGGTCGGCCACCAGCTCGAGAACACGGTCGATCTCGGCCTGGTTGACCCCGTCGGCCCTGGCGCCGTCGACCCGGA
>CALACD010000203.1 GCA_937890445.1 uncultured Acidimicrobiia bacterium
GGCCCACGATGACCTGGTCGCAGTCCTCCGAGACGGGACGGGAGGTCCCGCCGACGTCGCATCCATGACCGCCCGTGCTGCCGGTGCGCTGGTGTTCACCTGCAACGGGCGCGGAAGTCGCTTGTTCGCCGAGCCCAATCACGATGCCACCGCGGTCGGCTCCGTCGTGCCGCGGGGAGTCGCCGGGATGTTCTGTGCCGGGGAGTTGGGCCCGGTCGGGGGACGCAATGCGGTCCACGGATTCACGGCGACGGTCCTGCTGTTCCCCTGATGGGTGAGGGTACGGTGAGCCCTCGCAGCCGAGAGCAACAACGGGGATGGGAACATCGTGAACGACACCGACGGCAGGGATCTGGAACGACGGGGAATCGACGTCATTCGAGCACTCGCCATGGATGGACCTCGAGCCGCCAATTCCGGTCATCAGGGAACGGCGATGGCATTGGCTCCCCTCGCCCACGTGCTGTTCACCCGAATGATGGAGTATTCGGCTACCGATCCGGCGTGGCCCGATCGTGATCGGCTGATCCTCTCGAACGGTCATGCCTCGATCCTCCTGTATTCGATGCTCTATCTGACCGGGCAGGGGCTCGAGTTGGACGACCTGCGCGAGTTTCGCCAATGGGGCTCGGCCACCCCGGGCCATCCCGAGGTCGGCCACACCGCCGGAGTCGAGGTGACGACGGGGCCGCTGGGGCAGGGCATCGGCAACGCCGTCGGTATGGCCCTTGCCGAACGAAACCTGCGGGCCCGCTTCGGATCCGACGTCAGCAACCACTTCACCTACGTGATTGCCGGCGACGGTTGTCTGTCGGAAGGCATCTCGCACGAGGCCGCATCGTTGGCCGGTCATCTCGGGCTCGGTCGGTTGATTCTCTTCTACGACGACAACCACATCACGATCGACGGCGTCACCGAACTCGCCCTCGATGACGATGCGGCGGCCCGGTTCGCGGCCTATGGCTGGGACGTGGCTGACCTCGGTGAGGCATCGGAGGATCTCGATGCCATGGAAGCTGCCATCGAGCGAGCCAGAGGGATCGAGGACAAGCCGTCGATCATCATCCTGCGTTCCCACATCGGGTTCCCCTCCCCCACTCTCACCGACAGCCACGAGGCACACGGGCTGGCGTTCGACGACGCCGCCATCACCGCTACCAAGGAGGTGATGGGCATCCCCGACGAACCGTTCTGGGTGCCCGACGAGGTGCTGGCTCTCTACCGCAACGCCGGAACTCGCGGCGACGGCGAACGCGTGGCATGGCACGGTCGACTGGATGCATTGGGCGACGCGCGAGCTGACTGGGATGCTGCCTGGTCGGCGACGGGCAAGGACGGCTGGCGTGATCTGCTGCCCGAGTTCGAGCCGGGGACCAAGGTCGCCACCCGCAAGGCATCGCAGAACGTCCTGTCGGCGCTGGCTCCTGTCGTGCCGGGGCTCATCGGTGGCTCGGCCGATCTCACTGGCAACACCGGAACATTGCTGCCCGGTTCGATGGTCGATGCCGTGCTCCAGAGCCGCGACCACCCCGAAGGTCGTCAGATCGCCTTCGGAGTGCGGGAGCACGCCATGGGTGCGGTCCTGGTCGGGATGGCACACCATGGTGGAACGCTTCCTTTCGGCGGCACGTTCCTGGTGTTCAGCGACTACATGCGACCGGCCGTTCGTCTGGCTGCGCTTTCGGAAGCAAAGTGCATCTTCGTCTGGACCCACGACTCGGTGGGCGTCGGCGAAGACGGTCCGACCCATCAACCCGTCGAGCACGTGATGAGTCTGCGTCTCATTCCCGGGCTCCGGGTCATTCGGCCCGCTGATGGCAACGAAACGGCCGGCGCTTGGCAGGTGGCGATCGAAGCCGACGGGCCGACCGCGCTGATCCTGAGTCGGCAGGATCTCCCGGTGCTCGAAGGCTCCGACCGTGACGCCGTGCGCCAGGGGGCCTATGTGGTACGCGACGCCGACGACCCCGACGCCGTGCTGATCGGGACCGGCAGCGAGGTGTCGCTGTGTCTGGAAGCGGCCGACCAACTCGCGTCCCGGGGTGTCGCGGTTCGGGTCGTGTCGATGCCGTGTTGGGAAACCTTCGCCGACCAGACCTTCGACGTGCAGGACTCGGTGCTGCCTCCTGATGTGCCGACGGTCTCGGTCGAAGCTGGGGTGACCCAGGGTTGGGGCGAGCACGCCGACCTGGCCGTGGGCATCGATCGTTTCGGCGCCTCGGCGCCGGGATCGACCGTGATGGCAGAATTCGGGATGAACGCCGACAACGTGTGCGAAGCCGTTGTCGAATTGTTGGCAGCCGTCGACGGCTGACGGGTTCGCAGGGACCCGTAAGAGAGCGAACACGAGAAGAGGACACAGTGGGACGACTACACGATCTGTACGACGAGCAGGGCCAGAGCCCCTGGCTCGACAATCTGCGACGGGGCTGGATGGCCTCGGGAGAGCTGCAGGAATGGATCGACCGCGGGGTCCGCGGCCTGACGTCGAATCCATCGATCTTCGCCAAGGCCATGATCGACACCGATGACTACGACGCCGACTTGATCTCTCTGGTCGAGGGGGGCGCCACCATCGAGGACGCCTATTGGGAACTGGTCGTCGCCGACATTCGTCAGGCGCTCGAACTGCTCCGTCCCGTGCACGACACTTCCGGTGGTGAGGACGGCTACGTGTCGGTCGAGGTCTCGCCCACGTTGGCCCATGACGAGGAGGCGACGGTTGCCGCCGCTCGGGTGCTCGATGACCGACTCTCGGCCCCCAACCTGTACATCAAGGTGCCGGCCACCAAAGAGGGTGTGCCTGCCATTCGAACCCTGATCGGCGAGGGCCGATCGGTGAACGTGACGCTCATCTTCAGCCTGCAGCGCTATGCGGCGGTGATGGAGGCCTATCTGGCTGGGCTCGAAGCCTGCGACGCCCACGACCTGTCGACCATCTCATCGGTCGCCTCGTTCTTCATCAGTCGAGTGGATGTCGAGGTCGACAAACGGCTCGAGGCAATCGGTACCGCTGATGCACTGGCCCTCAAGGGCAAGGCGGCCATCGCCCAGGGTCATCTGGCCTACGAACTGTTCACCTCGGTCTTTGCCGGCCCACGGTGGGATGCGTTGACCGCGCGGGGAGCGCGGGTACAGCGTCCTCTGTGGGCCTCCACCTCGACCAAGGATCCTTCGTATCCCGACACGCTCTATGTCGACACGCTGATCGGCCCTGACACCGTCAACACGTTGCCCGATGCAACGATCCTGGCATTCGATGAACGGGGTACCGTCGCCCGCACTGTCGATGCCGATGTGCCGGCGGCGCATCGAGTGGTCGCCGATCTCGCCTCACTCGGCATCGATCTCGAGGAGGTGGCCCAACAGCTGGAGGCCGAGGGCGTCGCCAGTTTCGCCAAGAGTTTCGAAGAAGTACTCGACACGCTGGCCTCACGGTCACGAGAGATCGACAACTGAGATCCGAGGAGGCAGCCATGGAACTGTACGAGGCGATGCGGCACACCCCTTCGTGCCGTTACTTCACCGATGAGCCGGTCGACGACGCCATCATTCACCGAATGCTCGACCACGCCCGATTCGCCTCCAGCGGCGGCAATCGCCAGGGATGGCGCATGGTTGTCGTCACCGATCCGGACGTGAAACGGTCGGTCGCCGACATCCATCGCAAGGTCTGGGACCCCTACTACGTCCATGCCCTCGAAGGGGTGGTCGGCTTCCAGGGTGACGGGTCCGGGGTCAAGATGGAGCACGGCACGGATCGGGCCAAGCGTCGACTCGACCGAACCAATGACTTCGCCCAGGTGTTGCACGAAGTACCGGTGCTGGTGTTGCCCTATGTCGAGATGGCCACGTTGGCCATCACCGACCAGAACCTGGAACGCACGAGCATCGTGGGTGGAGGCTCGTTGTACACCTTCGTTCAGAACCTCCTGCTGGCCGCCACTCACGAGGGCCTCGGTTCGTCGTTGACGACGTTGGTCGCCTCGGAACAGCCGGCCATGGATGCGTTGCTGGGTGTTCCCGACGGGTACGCGCTCGGCGCCTTGTTGGCCTTCGGTTGGCCCGTGAGGGACAAGCAGTACACCAAGCTCAGTCGTCGACCGGTGGAGGACATCGCCTTTCGCGACGGATGGGGAATCCCGTTCCAGGTTTGAGGCTCAACCTCGGAACATGAGACTGATGCGGCGGGCGGTTCCTGTCACCTTGGGAACCCCGTGGTGGAAGAACGCTTGGGTCGTGCCTCCCATCACCAGGAGGTCACCCCGGCCGAAGGAGAACGTCTGCCGGCGGGCCCGGTGGGCCGAGGGCAGTTGCGGTCGGACGTGGAAGGGGCGACGCTCACCAATGGCAACGATGGCGATGATCGCATCGCCGGGGAAGGGGACCTTGTCGGCGTGCATGGCCACGCTGTCTGTTCCGTCCCGGTAGAGGTTGGCCCCGATGCGGGGGAACGGGCGCTCGTACCCGGCCTCGAAAATGGGCCGCAGCCGCAACAGTTCCAGGGGTAGGGCGCGATCGTTGGGCGACGGGAAGCTGCACATGAGTCGGGGGACCTCGACCACGCGGTCGTACATGGGTCTGCTGGCCCCGGACCACGGCAGGATGTCGAGCATGCGCTCGAACCAGGCGTCGGCGCCCGGGAGCCAATCCGAGCACCAGTCCAGCCAGGCGCCCTGGCCGAGATCGATCCGTTCGACTGGCCCCAGATCGGGTGGAAGGCGGGGCTGGCCCGATGCCAGGAGGCTGCCCTGGAGGTCAGCGGGTTGCAGGTCGGCGACCTTGGAGGCGAACATGTGTTCGATCATACCGTTCGTGGGCCCACTGCCTCGGTCTCGAATCGAAACTTGTCAGTTGCAAATCGAAACCAAGGCAAGTAACTTGCTGCGCCAGATGACCAGTCAGATCGGAACCGCCAGCTGTTCGATAGCAGCCACGCTCGCGGTCATCGGCGATCGGTGGACCGTGCTGGTGTTGCGCGACATCTTCCGTGGTGTCCACCGCTTCTCGGAACTCCAGGACGATCTCGGCATTGCTCGAAACCTGCTGTCGGCTCGCCTGGCCAAGTTGGTGGCGGCCGGAGTGCTCGAGAAGGTGCCCTACCAGGCCCGCCCCGTCCGCTACGAGTATCGCCTGACCGACAAGGGGCGAGATCTCTCCCCTTCGCTCATTGCGCTCATGGGGTGGGGTGATCGTTGGATGTCCAACGGTCAGCCCCCCACCGTGCTGATCCACGATCAGTGCGGCACACCGCTCGAGCAACGGGTCGAGTGCCCCACCTGTGACCAAGACATCAACCCACGCGCTATCCGGAGCCGGCCCGGCCCCGGACGGAGGACCAACCCTTGACCGTTGACACTGCTTCGCTGACCGCACGCTCGACCGAGAGCCTGATGACCGAGGCCGCAGCGCTGCGAGATGCCTCGTTCGGCACACGAGTCACCTACTCTCCCAAGGTCTTCATCCCGCTGACGATGTTGTGCCAGGACCAATGTGGTTACTGCACGTTCGCCCAGCCGCCGGCCCGGTTGGACAGCCCGTACCTGGAGCCGAACGAGGTGCTGCGCATCGCCAAGAAGGGCGCTCGTGTCGGTTGCCACGAAGCGCTGTTCACCCTGGGTGAGCGACCCGAACTGCGTTACCCCGCTGCGGCGCAGTGGTTGGCCGACCACGGCTATGCATCGACCATCGACTATCTCGAGGCGATGTGTGAACTGGTCGTCAATGAAACGGGTCTCCTGCCCCACGCCAACGCCGGCGCCCTGCATCCCGACGAGTTGGCCCAGCTGCGGAGGGTTTCGCCCAGTCAGGGCATGATGGTCGAGAGTCTTCGCGACGACTTGGCCTGTCACAGCAACGCCCCCGACAAGGACCCGGCCCGTCGACTCGCCACGCTGGAGGCCGCCGGTGAACTGAAGATCCCGTTCACCACGGGCATTCTCGTGGGCATTGGCGAGACCGAGCAGGACCGTGTCGACGCGCTCGTCGCCATCGCCGAGAGCCATCGACGATTCGGTCACGTGCAAGAGGTCATCGTGCAGAACTTCCTGCCGAAGGCCGGTACTGCCATGTGGAAGCACGAACCGTGTCCCGATGATGCCTACTTCCGGGCGATCGCGCTGGCTCGTATCCTCCTGCCGTCCGACATCCACCTCCAAGCGCCCCCGAACCTCAGCGACGACTTCGGCCGCCTTCTGGACGCCGGCATCGACGACTGGGGCGGGGTCTCCCCCATCACGGCCGATCACGTCAACCCGGAACGCCCGTGGCCCGAGCTGGACCGCTTGCGGGAGGTCACCGAGGCTCGAGGCTTCGTGTTGGCACCTCGCCTGACCATCTACCCGGAGTACGCACGTACCGTGACCGGTGTCGGTGATGTCTACCGCAGTGCCGAGTACGGAACGGCCTGGGTCGACGAGTCGATGCGGTTCCCGGTGCTCGATCGGTCCGATGCCGAAGGCCTCGGTCGTGATGACCCCGGCGCGATGTTCCCCGAACGTGTCGAGTTCGTGACCGAGGGCGACGATGGAGCGGATGTCCTGCTGATCGGAGACCGCTCGACGCAGTGGTACTCGGGAGCGCCGACCACCCCGCCTGACCTGATCTCGAGCGACCTGCCCATCTCGGGCCCGGTGGCCGAGGTGATCGAGGGTGTGCGTCTGGGGCAGGAGGCCGGCCACGACGAGCTGCTCACCCTGTTCTCGGCTCGCGGACCCGAAGTGGCGGCCGTGGCCCGCCTGGCGGACGAATTGCGACGCCAGATCGTCGGTGACGAGATCACCTATGTGGTGAACCGCAACATCAACTACACCAACGTCTGCACGTTCAAGTGTCGTTTCTGTGGCTTCTCGAAGGGGCCGATGAGTCTCAACCTACGGGGCAAGCCCTATCTGTTGACGCTGGAGGAGATGCAGCGCCGCGTCGTCGAGGCGTGGGAACGGGGGGCCACCGAAGTCTGCCTCCAGGGTGGCATCCATCCCGACTTCGACGGTGACTACTACATCGACGTGGCCCGAGCGGTGAAAGAAGCCGTGCCGGAGATGCACATCCACGGCTTCACGGCGCTCGAGGTGACCGAAGGTGCCAAACGGCTCGGAGAACCGCTGGCCGACTACCTCCGTCGTTGTATGGATGCCGGGCTTCGTTCACTACCCGGAACAGCGGCAGAGATCTTGAGCGACGACGTCCGTCAGATCCTGTGTCCCGACAAGATCTCGACC
>CALACD010000204.1 GCA_937890445.1 uncultured Acidimicrobiia bacterium
AACGTCATCCCAAGCCGCGCCACGCGGCAAGACAAGTCGCGCATCTCGAGAGTCAGCTGGATGGACTTCGGTTCTCGGCGGAGCTGAGGCACTTGTGGAGCCAATGGCGGCCCGAGAGTTTCGGGTCGCTCTTCTTCGACGGTTTGTATCGGCCAGAGGAAGTGCTCTCGATTCACGAACGCAACACGGCGCTGGGTTTCCCCAACGTCTGTCTGCCCCTGGCCTACATCGAGAAGGCCGGTGTCTGGATCGAACTCGAGACACCGGATCACCCGGGCGGTCGGATCTATCACACCTACCATGCCGATGCCGAGCTGCGTCTGTGGTGTGTCGGGCTGTCCGATCTGGTCCATCTGGTGGCCGAGACCATCGAACGCGATGGCGTCAACGAGCCCGAGTCGGCCAAGCCATGGCTGGACCACGCGATGTTCGAGTCGGTTCGCCGCTCCGGGACCTCGGAGCTGCTGGCGATGCCCGACGAGTGGCGGGTTCAGATCGACGAACGTTCGACCTGGCCGAGGCATTGGCAGAGCGTGGAGGCATCGCGCCCGCCATCTCAGCTGCTCCAGGGTCGAACCCATTCGGTGTCCGACTTCGACACCAGTCGGGAGCGGGGGCGGATCTCGGGGACCCTGGTCGGCCAGATCACCGGGCTGATGGCGGGCGGGCCGATCGACGGCACCGTCATCAACTTCGCCGACGAGTCCGGTTCGACGCAGATCTATGTACCGGTCGAGGTCGAACGAGCTGTGATGGGAGTCGGGAGTGGGGTGCGGATCGAGATCGACGTGATGGGCGAACCGTCGGCCCGTGGTGACCTGGGCGGTGGTGATACCCGCAACTTCATGCTGCGCCGAAGTTTCGAGGAGTTGTCGGCCAGCGAGCTGAGACTGTTGGAGCAGATGCGCAAACTGGAGATCGCGGTCGCCGCCACCGCGGTCCGCGTCATCTGCTAGCCATCACGACGACGGGGGCAACGAGTCGGCCGACACGAAGGTCTCGCGTCGCATCCATTCCCGAACCGCAGCCTCGGCCCGGACGTCGTCCTCGTTGTAGTCGATCAGGCGCTGCCGCCACCATTGCTGTTCGTCCGTCGAACGTCGGTCATCGACCGCGTGGGCGTGCCACGCCATCGAGGCCTCGCCGCTGGGTTCGGCGTCCCGCCACGCAAAGCCAGCCAGTGGGGCGATCGTCTTGAGGCCCTTGGACCGGCCCGTCACCAGGTCACGCTGGGCGATGGCACACAGATCCACCAGGGGAACTTCGTCGAGAAACGCTTCCACCAGCGCAGGGGCCTCGCGGAAGCCGAGGCGGCGGGCTGCCGCCAGCGCTCCGGTCTGCAGCGCCGCCCGTTCTGCTCGGTCGTGCCAGCAGTAGAAGCCGATCGAATCGCCGGCTGTGGCGGCCGCTGCTCGGAGCTCGTTCAATCGCTCCCAGATCGCCAGGAAGACTCTGGCCCCTGCCAACTCCGGGTCGGCATCCCAACATGCGTCGTGGGTCGCCTCGTCGCTCGATGCGCGGTACACCCCCCACAGATACGCCTGGCCACCGACTTCGCTCTCCATGTCGATGTCGTATTCTCGGTCGAAGGCGGGGACGTCGAGACGGACGAGACCTCGACGAAGGAGCGCAGAGTTCGGCTTCATGACCAGGGCCCGTGCTTCGTCGACATGACCCACGAGGCGATCTCTCGGCCATGACATCTCGTCCAACCGGAGGTCGGAGATCGTGGAGGGGTCGGTCGCCGCCAACTGATCGATGGTGTCGATTCCCAGCGACCGGTAGCGGGCATGGGCCGAGCGGTTGATGCTCTGGATGATCGTGGTGGACCGAGACCGATCGATGATCGGACTGCAATGGTCTCGCCACTGGCATCCGGAACACTCTCGGGTTCGCAGCGGTGCCGGCGGCCCTGCGGTCGCAGAGGCGCGCACCGCATCGAGCCGGGACTGGAATGCGGTGTCGTACAGATCGAGCAGTGATCGGCGGTCCTCGGCTGCGGCAAGGTCCACCCACACGAGCGCGGCTTCGGTCCCGACCATCGCGCCGAACGCTCGATTGCTGGCTCGGCCGGCGGAGGAGAGGAGGCGATGGAGGTGGGCCAACCGCAAGCCGTTGCTCACTCGGCGGCCACCGAGCAGTCGGTGATCTGCCAACGGTGCGGCGTCGGCCAGGAGAGGCAGGTTCAGATCACTGCACCGGACCGATTCTTCCGGGGCATCGCTCAACAGCCGATGGGCCCCGATGGTGACCGGGTGATAGCGCCATCGGTGTTCGAACTCCGCTCGCAGCAGCAGGATCGGCTGGCCGGAACGATGGTCGTGGGCCGCGAGTGCGCCACCGGTGATGAACGGAGCTCCTTGGTCCATGGCCGCCGACGTGCGGTCGGTCCGAGCTTCGATCGAAGCTGACCGGTCGATGACGATGCCCGCAGGGTCGGCCTCGACCAGTCGGGCGATGATCCCGTCCTCGTGGGCGACCCGCTCGGCGATGCGCAGTGTTGCCGCCTCGCCGACCGCGTGCGGGGATGCCGGCGGTCGAAGATCGAACACGACACGTGTCGGACATTGGGTCGCGGCGGCCGGGCCCAGGGACGGAAACTGCACAGCACAGAAGATAGGGGCTTCTAGGATGAGTCGGGAATCAACTCCCAGGAGCATCTCATGTTGATCGATGACATTCGGGCCGACCTCGTCGTTGCCATGAAGGCCAAGGACGAGGTGACCAAGCGGACGCTTCGGTCGGTGATCGCCGCGGTACAGGAAGCCCAGGTCTCGGGCTCGTCAGCGACCGCGCTCGACGACGGTGGTGTCCTGAAGGTCATCGGGGCCCAGGTGAAGAGACGGATCGAGGCCGAGGACGCCTTTGCCTCGGGCAACCGTCCCGAGAAGGCGGCCGATGAGCGGGCCGAGATCGAAGTCCTCGAGCGCTATCTGCCCGCCGCGCTCTCGGCCGGCGACCTGGATGCGCTGATCGGCCGGGTGTTGGCCGAGGGAGGTTGGTCGTCCAAGGCCGACATGGGGGCGGCGATGAAGGCGGTCAATGTCGAGGTCGGGGGGCGAGCCGATGGTCGAACCGTCGCCGATCTGGTCAAGGCACGGCTGAACTGAACCGAGCCCGGTCGTCCGAGGGCGGGCCGGGGTCCGGCGATCACCGACACGGTTGCCGTGGTGTCTACGCTGTGCGAGATGGCTTCCGGGAAACGATCGACCAGCGATGTGCTGGCCATGCTCACCGAGCTGGCCGGCCTGACCACCCTCGCCGAGGAGAGCCCACAGTCGTTCAAGGTCCGTGCCTACGAGAATGCCCGTCACGCGCTGGAAGGCGAAGCCAGGGACATCACGGGGCTCTCGGTCGCCGAACTGGTCAAGATCAAAGGGGTGGGCAAGGCCACGGCATCCAAGGTCCGCGAGTTCGTGGAGACCGGTTCGGTGGAGAAGCTCGAGTTGCTTCGCTCCGAGTATCCGCCGGCATTCGTCGAATTGAGCAAGATCCCGGGTGTCGGGCCCAAGACCCTGAAGGCAATGCGTCGGGAACTGGGGATCGAGGATCTGGACGGGTTGAAGGACGCGATCGCCGCCGAGTCCTTGCGGAACCTGGCCGGGTTGGGTCCGGCCAGCGAGGCCAAGATCGCCAAATCGATCGAGCGACTCGGTCTCACCGGCAAGGACCGTAGGACCCCCATCGCCGACGCTCTACCGTTGGCAGAGAACCTGGTCGCCGAGTTGGCCCGGGTGAGCGGCGTGGCCGAGGTCGCCTACTGCGGAAGCCTCCGAAGGTTCTCCGAGACCGTCGGAGACATCGACATCACGGTCGCTGCGCCCGAACCGGGAGCCGCCATGGGAGTGATCGTCGAACTCCTGATGGACCACACACAGGTCAAGGAGATCATTCTGTCGGGCGAGACCAAGACCTCGTTCCTCACCCCGACCGGTCTGCAGGTGGACGTTCGGGTGGTCAAGCCGTCCGAGTTCGGTGCGGCGACCCTGTACTTCACCGGCAGCAAGGCCCACAACATCGCGCTGCGTCAGCGAGCCATCGACCGAGGCATGACGCTGAACGAGTACGGCTTGTTCCGACTCGATGCCGCCGGGAAGCCGGGGCCGAACGTCGCCAGCGAAACCGAAGCGGCCATCTATCAGGCCCTCGACATGGCCTATGTGCCCACGCCGATGCGCGAGGCCACCGGTGAGGTCGACGCCGCTGCGTTCGACGTCGATGGTTCCCTGCCCGAGGTGGTGCAGCGAACCGACATCCGAGGAGATCTGCACTACCACACCGATCGATCGGGTGACGGTCGCTCGACGGTGGAGGAGATGGTGGCCCAGGCATCGAGCCACGGCTACGAGTACCTGGCGATCACCGACCATGGTGAGGATCTGGCCATCAACGGTTCGACCCAGGACGAGATGTTGGCGCACCGGGCCCACATCGCCGAGGTGCAGAAGGCGTACCCCGAGATCACCTTGTTGTGGGGATGCGAACTCAACATCGATCCCACCGGCGGGCTCGATTACGATGCGGACTTCCGGGCCCAGTTCGATTACACGGTCGCTTCGGTGCACTCGGCCTTCGACCGCTCGGCCAAGGAGCAGACCCGCCGCCTGGTCACGGCCATCGCCGATCCGACCGTCGACTCGATCGGCCATCTCACGGGGCGCTACATCGGGCGCCGACCCGGCATTGAACTCGACATCGACATCGTGCTCGAGGCGTTGTTCGAGTTCGATGTGGCGCTCGAGATCAACGGTGCGCTCCAGCGTCTGGACGCGGCATCCGATGTCGTCCGCCGGGCCGTTCAGCGGGGGGTGAAACTGGTCATCAACACCGACAGCCACCACACGTCGGAACTGGGGCGGATGGACTACGGGGTGCTGACGGCGCAGCGAGGTTGGGTGCCACGGGAGCTGGTGGTCAACACCTGGCCCCGTGCGCGCTTCCTCGACTGGGTCGCCACCCATCGAGACCCCTAGCCGAGCGGGGCCCCTCGGAGATGACCCCACACATCGAGGGTCCGTTCGATCACGGCGAGTGCGAGCGCGTGACGGATCTCACCCGAACGGGCCGCGGCCACCACCTGTTCGGGTGGCATCAACTCGACGCGAATGTGTTCGCCCGCGCCGGGCTGGGGATCCTGGATCCTCTCCAACCCGGTGCCGAGCCAGTGGTGGCAGAGGTTGTCGAAGATGGCCGGATTGGGTTGGGTGGCACCCAGGTAGCGCCAGGTTCCACCGCCGTAGCCGGACTCCTCTAGGGTTTCGCGGCGAATCGCCGTTTCGGAGTCCTCGCCGTCATCGACCATGCCGCCCGGAGTCTCCAGCGTGGTCGCGCCGACCCCGAAGCGGTACTGGCGGACCATCACGTGAAGGCCCGTCGAGGTGATGGCGACGCAGTTGACCCAATCGGCCGATTCCAGGACGATCCGATCGAAGACCTGGCCCGAGGTCGGATGCTCCATTTCGTCGAATCGGGTGGTGAACAGGATCAGGTCGTGGTCGCCGGGGCGTGAACCGCGGCGATGCCAGTCCAGAGGATCGGTCATGCCTGCATGGTGCCACGAAGCACGCTCGGGCTCGTGCCATCATCGGCCGGATGTCTCCGTCGGCCCGGTCGCAGGTGATGAATCCCCAAGGTCTGTCACCCGAGGCCGAGGCGCGGCTCGTGCGTCGAGAGGCTGCGGTCGGCGTCGATCTGCCCCTGCCCGACCTCGACGATCCAGCTGCGGTACGGGACTGGAGAGCCCGACAGCACGCGGCCTGGGGCGAGGACGCCGAACCCGGTGAGATCCCTCATGTGCCGGAGTTGATCGGTGGGGTTCCCTGCCTTCGGGCGAACCCGGACCCGATGCCGGCGGGGCCCGCCACGGTCGTCTACCTGCATGGCGGAGGGTTCGGGCTGGGGAGTCCGGGAACGGCGCTGCCGATCACGGCTCGCATCGGAGCCATGCTGCCGGTGGTCTCGATCGACTACCGGTTGGCACCCGAGCATTCGTTTCCGGCTGCCCTCGACGATCTCGAACGGGTTGTTGCCGCGTTGTCGGGCCAGGGTCCACTGGTCCTCGCCGGCGATTCGGCCGGCGCCTGTCTGGCCCTGGCGTCGTGTCTGGGGGAGGCATCCCCAACGCGACATCAGTCGATTGCGGCCCTGTTGCTCCTTTGTCCCGTGCTCGACCTGGGTACGAGCACGGACCCGGTGGTCGAGCGCTACGTCGGCTCGGCTCAGGGATCCCGAGTGTCCCCGCTGTCGGCCCCCGACGCCGAGTTGGGGGCCCTACCTCCGACCCTGCTGCAATCGACCACCGGCGATCCTCTGCACCGCGACGCGCTGCGGTTCGTGGCGAGAATGCAACGCTCCGGAGCCACGGTCCGCCACGAGGTGTGGGCCGACCTCTGGCATGCCTGGCACTATCACCGGGAACTTCCCGAGGCTCGGGACGCCGTCGACGGGGCCTGCCGTTTCGTCATCGAGCGAATCGTCGACGGGTCGAGCTGACTTCTCCCGCCCGAGTCGATCGAGTTCGAGCTGCCGGCGCCGATGCCCCGTGTGCGCCGGCAGTCCCTAGGGTTGCGCCATGGCTGGAGACTTCGATCCGACCGAGCGGCTGGATGCAATCTCGATCGATGCCACCGACGAGTACGTCCTCGCCGATGGCGACCGTTTCAGCGACGACCTTCCGTTGGGGAGCGAGCGCGAGAACAACGGATCTCCGCTCATCTGGGCTGCGGTCGCCGGTGTTCTGCTGGTGGCTTCGGTCCTGGTCATCGTCGCAGTCGGACGTGGTGGCAACGACGATGGCGAAGCAGACGAGGGCTCCGGCGACGAATCGGCTGCCTCGATCGCCGACCAGGGTCCCGCAGGTACCCCGGTCATCGGAGACCCGGCTGCCAGTGCGACCGGCGATGGCTCGACCATTGCCCCCGACACCAGCCCTCCTGACGAGGCCACGGTCGAACCGGAAACGACCACGTCGGTTCCGGTCGCCGACGGGCCGACGGACGGGACCGGGACCGGAACCGGGACCGGGGTCCTCGTCGTTGGTGCTCCCGAGATCACGGTCAGCTCAGACGATTTCGAGATCGCGGTCTCGACATCGGCGTGCACCACGATCGAATGGACCTTCGCCGGTGACGGACAGGCCAACGCCTACGACAGTGGCCAGGACTGTTATGTCGACCATGTCCTGTCGCCCAGACCCGAGGACCCGCTCCAGCCCGCGACCACCTATGAGGTGACGGCTTCGTTCGTCGCCGACGGAGTCCGAGAGGTGGTGGCGTTCACGGTGACAACAGCCGAGGAGTGATCGTCCGGGCGATCAACCTCGGCCCCGGGAACGGTCACGACGGGCCGAGTCGATGAAGCGCTCGACCTCGTGGGCGAGCGGCCGTGGATCGGGCATCCACGAGTCCATCTCGGCCCGCGACGGGAGCCCGGCGGCGACCAGGATGGCACCCTCGGTGAGCAGAGAACGAACACGATGGTCGATGACACGGCCGGTGGTCCTGGCCGCTCGTCTCGATGCCATGGCGTCCAGCGACGACAAGGAACCGCCGAAAGACAACGAACGGGTTCGGTTTCGGTCACCTGGTCCGATCCTGGCGGTGGGTAGATTCCGTGGTCCCTGGCCAGCCAGGAACGACGCTGCATCCGGCGTGGCCTCCGCTCGGTGCTCGGACGACTGCAGATCGAGACCGGTCCAATGATCCGGGGGCAGTGCGCGGGCCACGTCGAAGACGATCCGGCCGTCCGACGAACCGAAGTCGACGGTGCGGGCTTCCGCGGTGTCACACTGCGTCCGGACCCACAGAAGGAACGGGACCACGAGTGGCGCAAGCAGTTCGGCGCCGGCGGAACGCACCCGATCATCGGGGGTTCCCGACAACGCCAGGTCGAGCCGGGCCCGACGGATGGCAGCTGCGATCATCGGCCCTGCGGTACCGACAGCATCGGCGAAGATCGACTCCAGGCGGGAACTGTTCGCGGCCAACGCGGGAAGGGGTTCGACCCTGGCGTCGCGGGCCATGGTCACATCGGACCAGGGGTTGTTGCCGATGTAGAGGACCCGTTGATCGGCCCCGGCTCGG
>CALACD010000205.1 GCA_937890445.1 uncultured Acidimicrobiia bacterium
GGTGGCGATGCCGAGGCCATCCGGGAACGGCTGGCGGTTGCCCCGCTCGACAGCCTCGACGCAACCGCCGCTCTCCAGGCTGCGGTAGCGGCGCTTGCGGGGCCGGACCGAACGCTCTCACCCGAGGAGCTCGAGGTCGCCATCCTCGATCGGCGAGACAGTGGCCGGTGCTTCCGTCGCCTCGAGAACAGCGAGATCACTGAACTGCTGTGAACCGATTCGGGCCGGTACCGAGCCGAGGTAGGGGCTGAGGATCAGCCCGGGCTAGGTTGTCCACTGTGCATCAGCCTCGGATCTACGGGATCGAAACGGAGTACGGAGTCACGTGCACGTTGCGCGGTCAACGACGCCTCAGCCCCGACGAGGTGGCGAGGTACCTCTTCCGCCGAGTCGTGTCTTGGGGCCGTTCTTCGAACGTCTTCCTCGTGAATGGCGCCCGGCTCTATCTCGATGTCGGATCGCATCCGGAGTACGCCACCGCCGAATGTGACACGATCGGGGATGTCGTCATCCACGACAAGGCCGGTGAGCGCATCCTCGAACAACTGCTCGATTCGGCCGAGGAACGGCTGCGCGACGAAGGCATACGGGGAACCATTCACCTCTTCAAGAACAACACCGATTCCGCCGGAAACAGCTACGGATGCCACGAGAACTATCTGACAACTCGGAACGATGATCTGGGCCACTATTCCGAGGTCTTGATTCCGTTCCTGGTGAGCCGGCAGGTCTACGCCGGCGCCGGCAAGGTCCTGCAGACCGCTCGGGGCGCGATGTTCGCGGTCAGCCAACGGGCCGAGCACATCTGGGAAGGCGTGTCGTCGGCCACCACCCGGAGCCGACCGATCATCAACACACGCGATGAGCCTCACGCCGACGCCGAGCACTACCGCCGTCTCCACGTCATCGTCGGCGACTCGAACATGAGCGAGTACACGACCTACCTCAAGGTCGGTGCCATGGCCATCATCCTGCGTATGGTCGAGGATCCGTCGTGCGTCCTACGAGACATGACGCTCGAGAATCCCATTCGAGCCATCCGCGAGATCTCGCATGATCTCACGCTGACGCGCAAGGTCCGCCTGGCCAACGGGAGAGAAGCCTCGGCCATGGACATCCAGTCCGAGTACTTGAACCGGGCGCTGCGCTATGCCGAGACCAAGGGTTTCCCCGACGACGAGATGAAGGCGCTTCGCATGTGGGAACACGTGATGACGCAACTCCAAGCCGATCCGTTCAAGCTCGATCGTGAACTGGACTGGGTGATCAAGCACAACCTGATCGAGTCCTACCGTGCCAAACACGATCTGGAACTGGGCCACGCCAGGGTGCAGTTGATCGATCTGCAGTACCACGACGTTCGCCGCTCGCAAGGTCTGTTCTACAAGATGCAGGACCGCGGCATGGTCGAACGAACGCTGACCGACGATCAGATGACCGATGCCATCGACACGCCGCCCCAGACCACGCGAGCCAAACTTCGGGGCGACTTCATTCGCAAGGCCAAGGAACAGAAGCGCGACTACACCGTGGACTGGGTCCATCTCAAGCTGAACGATCAAGCGCAACGGACGGTGCTGTGCAAGGACCCGTTCAAGTCCGAGGACGAGCGAGTGGCCAAGCTCATCGAGAGTCTTTGAGTTTCGCCTTCACCGTCCATGTCCAAGCTCGAACGGCTTCTCAATCTGACCGCAGTTCTCCTGGCCACCGAGCGTCCTCTCAGCGCTGACGAACTCCGGCAGCAGGTCGAGGGGTACCCAGAGTCGACGCCCTCGTTCCGTCGGGCCTTCGAACGGGACAAGGATGATCTGCGGACCCTCGGTATACCACTCCGGGTCGAACGGGTTCCTGCCGTCGATCCGCCGCTCGACGGCTACCGGATCCCGCCCGAGGAGTACTACCTGCCCGACCCTGGGCTCGATCCCGACGAGTTGGCGGCACTACATCTTGCGTCGCTCACCGTCCGGTTCGAGGGAATGGCCGAGCAGGAAGCCCTGTGGAAGCTCGGTGGGAGCCTGGTTCCGGCCATGGCCGCCGAGTCGGTGGTCGACCTGCCCAGCGACCCGGCCCTGATTCCCATTTTCAGCGCCATCAGTGGCCGTCATCCGATCGAGTTCCGATATCGGGACGAGGACCGCCGAGTCGATCCCTGGCGCCTGGCCTTCCAGCGGGGTCGGTGGTACCTGAGCGGCCACGATCACCTACGGGGGAGTGAACGCAACTATCGGATGGACCGCATCCAGGGCGCGGTGGTCGTCGACCACGGGGCCACCTGGTCCCACCGTCCCGAGGGCAGCGCCGAAGGCCGGACACTGCAGGCGTGGGAGATGGGGGAGGAGGAGTCTGTCGAGGTACGGCTCCTGGTCGACGCAGCGCAGGCGGGACTGGCGAGCCGTCAGCTCGGGCCGGGTGTGGTCGCGGAAACCCAACCCGACGGTTCGGCCGTTTTCGTCCTGCCGGTGGTCAACACGGCTGCGTTCCGGTCCTTCGTGCTGGGCTTCCTGGAGCACGCCGAGATCCTGTCTCCGCCCGATCTACGTTCCGATCTGGTGGACTGGCTCGTATCGCTGGTCGAAGCAGGGGATGACGTATGAGCGCAGCACCGACCGCAGGCGACCGGTTGCGGCGAGTCCTGGCCATCGTGCCGTGGATCGTGGCCAACCCGGGGGTTGCCCTGTCCGAAGTGGCCGAGCGGTTCGGCGTTCCCGAGGCCGAGCTGGTGAAGGATCTCAACGTCGTGTGGATGGTCGGGTTGCCTCCCTACACGCCGGACTCGCTGATCGAGGTCGTTCTCGAGGACGGGCGGGTCTGGATTCACTATGCCGACTTCTTCTCCCGGCCACTGCGTCTCTCGCCGGCGCAAGGCCTGGCCTTGCTGGCCTCCAGCGATGCGCTCCTGTCGATGTCGGGAACCGAACCCGATGGCCCGCTGGCCAGAGCGCTGGTCAAACTCGGCGCTGCGCTGGATCTGGGTGATGAGGAGGCCGTCGGTGTCGATCTGGGGACGGCGGAGGCCTCGTTGCTCACCGAGCTGCGGGCAGCGGCCGCAGCCGGCACCGAGGTCGAGATCGACTACTACTCCTATGGTCGGGACGATCACACCACCCGTCGGATCGCTCCGTGGCGGGTCACTGCCTCCGGCGGTGCCTGGTATGTGGAAGCTTGGTGTCTGACCGCGGACGGTGAGCGGATCTTTCGGGTCGATCGTGTCGAGGCGGTGCGTCCGACGGGGGAGCCCGCCACCCACCGACCGGATGACAGCGGCCCCAACGTCGAGATCTTCCATCCCCGCGATGGCGACCCCCGGATCACGCTTCGGTTGTCACCTCGGGCCCGTTGGGTGGTCGAGACCTACCCCTGTGAGAACGTGGCCGAAGGCGAGGACGGGTCCGTCGTCGCCCGGCTGGTCATCACTGCCACCCCGTGGCTGGAGCGGCTCCTGGTGCGGCTCGGACACGACGTCGAGATTCTCGATGTCGAGGAGCTCCCCGGCGCCACGCGACTGGCGGCTGACGCCGCCAGTCGCATCCTGGCCCGCTACAACAGCTAGTCTCGACTCCGGACGACCGCCGACGATTGTTCACAGCAGGACCACGTCTGCCGATGGAGCCACCGTGTCAGACCTCGAAACAACGGAACTGTTGGACGACGAAGGGTCTGACGACGTCGGTAGCGAGGCGTACTCGCTGTTCCGAGGCTTGTTCGAGTGGGTGGTGGTGCTGGTGGGCGCGGTCCTGGTTGCCCTCGTGCTGCGAGCCTTCGTGTTCCAAGCGTTCTGGATCCCATCGGAATCGATGGAGACCACACTCATGATCCAGGATCGGATCCTGGTCAACAAAGTCAGCTATCACCTCCACGAGATCAACCGGGGCGACATCGTGGTGTTCGAGCGTCCGGACGATCAGGTCGGGGAGATTCGAGATCTCATCAAGCGTGTCATCGGTTTGCCCGGTGACACGGTCGAAGGCCGAGACAACGAGGTGTACATCAACGGCGTTCGGCTCATCGAGGACGACTACTTGCCGCCCGAGATCGTGACGACCGACTTCGGGCCCATCGTCGTGCCCGATGGCGAACTCTTCGTCATGGGTGACAATCGTGGACAGTCGTTCGACTCCCGGTTCTTCGGCACCGTCGACGAGAGTCGGGTGATCGGAAGAGCCTTCGTGCTCTTCTGGCCCCTCGATCGCATCGGTACGCTCTGACTCTGGTCGGCCGGCGCCTCCTTTGACGATGTCTCCTGTCAACGAACTGATCGAGCAGGCAAACGGCCTTCACGCGGCCGGCGACTTCGATCCGGCGATCCGGATCTACCAGCAGGCGCTCGCCATGATCGGTCCAGGCGATCCGATGTATCCCGCCTACTCCTCGTTCCACCTGGTCGTGGGCGACATGCAGCAGGAACTCGGTCGACTGGAGGACGCCGCTGTCTCGTATCGCAGGGTGTTGG
>CALACD010000206.1 GCA_937890445.1 uncultured Acidimicrobiia bacterium
GCTGGCCGTCTGTCGTCGGGACGGAATCGATGTTCCGGTCGTGTGCACGGGCGCCCCCTTGGGCAACGAGGACGACTTGCGAACGCTCGCTTCGGAACTCGGGGTGGCCGACCTGGTCGAGTTCACCGGCTTCGTCTCCGACGCCGAGATGGCCGATCTGCAACGACGGGCCCGCCTGCTGATCTTCCCCTCGAGGTTCGAGGGTTGGGGCTATCCGGTGATCGAGTCCTTCGAGCGAGGGGTCCCGGTTGCCTGCTCGGACGGGGCGTGGTTGGACGATGCCGCTGGCGACGCTGCAGTCCGTTTCGATCCCGACGATGTCCACGCCATTGCTGCGTCGTTGCGCGACCTGTGGACCGACGAACGGCTTCGTGGCGAGGGCATCGAGGCAGGAGCAAGGCACCTTCGCTCGTTCACGGCCGAGCGCATGGGCGGCGCCTATCTGGAAGCCTACGACCTGGCAGCGAGGCGTTCGGGCCAGAACCGGGGCACGAGGATCGACCGCTCGGCCCCCGTGGTGTGAGCCGTCGGAGTTGCCTGCCGAGGAACAGTCTGAGGTTCCCGCGTTCGCTCCTCATCCACTTTCGGTCGAAAGCTCGATCCATCGTCACCCGTTGCGGGTGCTCGATCGATTCCTCCAAGGCGAAGGTGGGGAGGCGATCCAACGGCCCTCCTGCAGTGGTCGTGTGCGTCGCGCCTGCACCGAATCCGATGTTCGTGACCAGGTTGGTCGCGGGAATCGCTGCCAGTTGGCCTTTGCGAGCCCAATGGAAGATCCATGGGAAGTCCCACGTGTCGAGTGATCCGCGACGCACCGCGTCCACGTGTACGGCGACTGCCTTCCATCGTTGCGTACCCAGGGTTTGCTGGGCCGCTCGTCGGGTGGTGGCGTCCTCGACACCTGCCAGGTGTTCGGCGGAGCGACCCCAGCGGTCCTTCCACGTTGCCCAGCCCCAAATGGCACCGAATCCGAAGTGGTAGGAAGCCTCGGCGTCGGAGCTCCGCCACTGGCCGAGAACGTTGGTGCCCGAGATCATCCCCACGAGATGGTTCGTTCGGTGCACGTCCAGCAGCTCGGAACAGAATCGGAAGAAGTCGGGTGTCGGAACGCAGTCATCCTCGAGGATGATCCCTTCCTCCACGTGGTCGAAGAACCAGTCGATGCCTGTTCCGATGGCCGAACGGCATCCCAGATTCTCCGAACGAATCAGCGTCGTGATCTCGCCCCCCGGGATGTCGATGCCGTCGAGAAGCTCGACCACCCTGCGGACCGCAGCGACGTCATCCGGCCGATCGGGTCGGGGACCGTCCACGGCAACGAAGAGTCGACTGGGCCCATATGCCTGGATCGCCCGCAAGACCTCCGCGGTGGCCTCGGGACGATTGAAGGCAAGGAGCAACACCGGAACGTCGCTGCTTCGGAGTGCCTCAGTCCGTGCGTTCGTTGACGCGTCGTCACTCACGAGGTCCTCCCAGATCCACCTTCACGGCGGCGATCCAACGCAGTGGAAGCAGACTGCGGAGTTGCATCGCCAACAGCGGGCGGGTCTCCTTGAAGAGTCCGTTGACTCCAACGGCGGCAACCCCATACGCCGTGAGCGTCGCCCACGCCGCTCCAACCCCACCGAACCTGGGGATGAGCAGGTAGTTGAGAGCGGCGTTGACGATGGCTCCCATCACCGTGGCGTACATGAAGACACGTTCCAGGTTCTCGTTGACGGTCCAGAGTGCCGCTCCGACGCCCAGGAAGACGAAGAGCGTGGCGAAGATGTGAACCGAGAGAATCGGGCCGACCCCTTCGTATGCCGAGCCCAGAGCTTTGAGGGCGAGTCGCTCGCCGAACAGCTGGGTGAGGACGATGATGCCGATCGCGACCGCCGAGAGATAGCAGAAGACTCTTCCGAACACGTCGGTGTAGCGCTCGCGATCGGCTTCCCGAATCTCTGCGATCTTGGGGCCGAGCGACGCGGCGAAGGCCATCGGGAGGAAGTGAAACAGCTCGGACAAGCGAGCCGTTGCCGCATACCGTCCCGTCTCGGCTGCAGTGGTCATCCAGCCGAGCATGACTTGGTCCAGCTTGAAGTAGATGCCAATGGCGAACGCAGAGACCATGAGAGGGAAGCTCTTCTTTGCCAGGGACCTGATGGCGGTGCGTTCGGCCTGGATCGGCACTCGTTCCCGGTGGGGACGGAGTGCATAGAGCAGAGCGGCCGTCACGACGGATCCCGACAACCGCGCCAGTGCGAACCAGAGCAGCCCAGCACCCGAGAGGGAAGCTGCGATCAAGGCAAACACCGAAACGGTCAGACCGGCGTTGCGTGACAAGCTTGCCCGGCGGGCCAAGAGCTCTGCCTGGTACTCGAAGTCCAGGACCAGGATGGGATGAAGGGCGAGGCCCATCGCCAGGACCGGTACGAGCAGCGTGGAGGAATCGTCGGGTCCGAACAACGAGACGATGACGGTGAGCGCGGCCACGGCAAGCGCGGACAGCGCCGCCGTGATGGCACCGGCGCTGGCGAGAAGCTGAGGACGACGATCCGGGTGGATCGTCAGCTGTTGAACCATGAGCGGCCCGGACAGTTGCGTCACGGAGCCGGCGATCGCGGTGAGAGCAACAGCAAAGCTGAAGACTCCGAACTCCGATGGGCCCAGTCCGCGTATGAGAATCAGCGCCATGAGCGCGTTGGCGAACAAACCGTAGACTCGCTCACCAACGAGCCAGCCAACACTGCGACCCACGGGTGTCTGCAATTGTCGGGTCAGCTGTGAAACGCTCACCGTTGACTCGTCGGCCACGAGCAGTCGCCGCTTAGGCATCGAGGAGCCGGGATCGGTCCCACGTTCCTCGCCGTGAGACTACGTTCCGCGAGGGGACCGTGGCCCGGGGGCCCGTCAGCGGCGTCGAGCAATCGAGTCTCCGACTCGTGAAGTCAGCGCCGAACTCATACGCTCGACACGGTCGACATCGAGGCCGATGCGTTGCCGGGCCGATGCCGTGTGCTCCAGGACCGGGCCGAGTGCGGCATGAAGGGAGCCCATGCGGTATTTGGTGCCGGTCGCGGGGACGATCGACTGGCTCCGGTCGATGCGGTGGGTGGCGTTGGCGATGGTGCGATAGTTGCGTCGCGGGCCGATGAGTTCTCGATTGTTGGCCGAGTCCGGATTGCTCCACAGAGTGTCTCGCCCGCCGTTGTACTCGTGGTGCTGGTGGATGGCCATGACGACGTCGGAGGCATCGATGACTGCGACATCGTGCTGGAGGGCGTTGGCCACCAGCCAGTGGTCATAGCCGGGCCGTCCCACGACGAAGGGAGGGAGGTCCTCCATCTGGTTCGTACCGAAGGCGAACCAATCGATCCAGATGGACGAGTCCTGCC
>CALACD010000207.1 GCA_937890445.1 uncultured Acidimicrobiia bacterium
AGTCGAAGTGCCCCAACGAACGGTTGTAGGGAGAGAAGCCGCCGGTCGAGACCGTGGTGAAGCTGTGGTACACCGAGTCGTACAAACCCATTCCTGCGAGCCCGTAGGCACCAGCCAGTACGACGGTGAAGATCAGGTACACGCCCCAGAGTCGCGCTGCGGTGTGACGGACCCGAGGGGTCAGACGTTCGCCGGCCGGGCCGGGAGACTCCGCCTCGAGCAGGTCGAATCCTCCGGCGCCGGCGGCCGGCAGCACCGCGACGACCAGGACGATCACCCCCATGCCTCCGATCCATTGCGCCATCGACCGCCAGAACAGCAGGCCGGGGGAGACCCCCTCGATGGGACGCAGCACGGTGGCGCCGGTCGTGGTGAACCCGGACACCGACTCGAAGACCGCGTCGTCGAAGGCAGGCAGCGTTCCCGTGGCCCAATAGGGAACGGCCCCGGCGATGGCGATGGCACCCCAGGCCATGGCCACCGTGCTGAACACCTGGACCGATTGAATCGATGACGGGACCCGGGTGAGTGCCCAGGAGGACAGACCTATGGCGGTGGTGAGCAAACCGCAAACGAGCAGAACGACGAGCTCGGGTCCGCCCATCGCGACCTCGACACCGGCCGACACCAACATGCCGACACCAGCGACCCCCAACGACAGTCCCACCACGTGAGCGAGCAGGTTCGGGTGCCCCTGCATCGCAGCGATGTGGAGGAGTGACCGCTCGGTCATCGAACGAAGAAGGAGCGAGCAGCTGCCAGGTCGCTGGGGCGCGCGAAGATGACCACGTGCTCGCCGGCGTGGAGCACCGTCTTGCCCCGCACGATCTCGGCATTGGTTCCGGGGCGGATCACCGCACCGATGAGGATGTCATGGGGGAGATGGAGCTCGCTGACCACCGCCCCATCGGCCTTGCTGCCGGCCTCGATCTCGATCTCGTCGACTTCGCTGTCACTGTCGAGGAACGTGGCGACGTCGGAGGTCCCACCTCTCACGTGACGAAGTACGGCGTTGGCCGAGGCGGTCCGCGGGCTGAGGGCTGCGTTGACGCCGAAGCGACGCACCAAGGGCAGCAGCGCCAGACGGTGGAGCACGGCAATGGTGAAACGGCCGCCTTCGGCTGCCGCCAGTGCACAGGCCAGCACGTTGGCCGAATCCTCGCCGGTGGCGGCCACCACCGCATCCATGCCGCCGACATTCTCTTCCTGGAGCAACTCGGTGTTGGTGATGTCACCGTGCACCACCACCACCTTGTGCATCCGCTTGGCCAACTCCTCGGCTCGGAGTGGGTCACGTTCGACCATCACCACGTCGACACCTTCGGCCTCGAGCTTGGTGGCGACCCGCGTGCCGATGGCGCCACCGCCCAGGATCATCACCTTGCGGGCCGACTTGGCCGGCGCTCCCAGCAGGCGGAGGATGTTTCGACGGGCTCCACGCGTGACCAGCACTCGCACGTGGTCCCCGGCCAGGAGTTGTTGATCGCCTCGGGGAATACTGGTCACGCCGTCTCGGGTGACCGCACCGAAGAGAAACTCCCAACTCGGCTCGTACTCGGCCGCGATCTCGGCCAGATGACGACCAGCCAGGGGAGCTCCTTCGGCGATGAAGCCGCCGATGACGGTCAGATCGCCTCCCGCCATGGGGTAGATCTCGTCGGCGCCGGTACTGTGGAGCAACTCGAGAATCTCATCGGCGGTGTCGGCATCGGGGTCGATGACCAGGTCGGCACCCACGCGTTCGAGCATGTTCTGACCATGCTCCCCGCGGAGTTCCTCGGATTGCAGGCGAACGACGGTGGTCGTCACCCCGTGCTCCTTGGCCAGCAGGCAGGCCACCAGGTTCACTTCATCGATCTCGGTGACGGCCGCCACCAGGTCGGCTTTGTCGATCCGGGCCTCGCGGAGCACCGCCGGGCTGACACCACTGCCACAAATCACTTGAACGTCGATCTGCGCGGCGACACTGGCGGCTCGAACAGGGTCTCGTTCGATGACCACCACGTCGTGACGTTCGGCCTCGAGACGCTGAGCCAGAAAGAACCCGATTTCTCCTGCACCGATGACTAGGACGTGCATCAGGGACCGAGTGTGGCAGGTTCGCGGCCCACCGGTGCGGTCAGAGACCGAAAACGTCCCGAATGAGCAAGTAGGTGAGGAAGCACATCATGACGCCCCCGAGAGTGGTGTAGGCCCAGCGCTGCGGATGTCGGACCCGCCAGAATCGGCGCATGCTGGACACGATCGCCACCATGGCGACCAGATTCACCACGATTCCCAGAGGTCGACCGATGGCGGCGAAGAAGCCGATGGCGGGGGCGACGAACGGCAGGAGGATGTAGGTGATCAGGCAACGGACCGACGACAACAGGATCGATCGTTGGAACGCCGATCGCGCTTCCGCCTCGGTCCCGCTCGTGTCCTCGGGCAGCCGGAGCACCCGCAACATCACTGAATCGGCGGTGGTCATCGGGGGCAAGGATAGCTGGGCTCCGACGGGGGATGGCACCAGCGCATCCATGCCGTGCATCGAGCGCATCCATGCCGTGCATCGAGAGGCCACGAGTCAGGAATCGTCGAACGGCGCTCACGGTTGACCACATCCATGGCAGCACAACCGAAGCGCAGATCATCTTCGAAACTGAAAGGGGCCAGACGATACGGGTCGTCATCGGGGCGGAAGGCCGGCGCAACGGGGCAGGACTTGGCGGCGACGGTCCAATGGATCGCGTTGGGTGGGCTGTTCCTCCTGATCGTGATCGCGATTTTCGTGTTCGAGATCGGTGGCGCCGGGGCCGGTGGCGGTCACAGCAGCTGACGAGGTCGGGGCAGCTCCTGGTTCGGCCGCCGTCGGGGGCCGCAGGCTCGGCCCCGCCCCGACCCCATATCGCTCGCCGTGTCGGCGCGCCCTAGGATGCCAGCACCATGTCGTCGTCCCGGCCGTCGCCCGTATCGTCGAGAACCAACTCGCCGACAGCGGTCCGTATCGTTTATGCCACCGACAACTCGATCTATCAGCTTCCTCCTTCCGGGGTCCTGGTACCCGAGTCGGCGTCCGAGGTCTGTGACCTGGTTCGGGCCAATGCCGAGAGCGTCGCGCCCCAGTCGCTCACTGCTCGCGGCGGCGGGACCGGGACAAACGGCCAGAGTCTGACCTCGGGACTGATCGTCGACGTCAAGCGGGCCATGCATCGCCTGGTGGCTCTCGACGTGGAAGGGCGGACCGTCACCGTCGAGCCCGGAATGGTCACCGCGGAACTCAACGAGCATCTCCGGCCCCACGGACTGTTCTGGCCTCCGGAGACGTCGACGGTGTCGCGGGCCACGATCGGTGGAATGATCTCCACCGACGCTGCAGGCAAGGGCTCACTGGCCTATGGGCGAACCAGCCGCCACGTCGTGGCCCTCGAGGTGGTTCTCGACGACGGCACCTTGTGGCAGGCCGAAGCTGTTCCCGAGGCCGAGGCCGAACGACGGGCCGCCGGAGACGGCCGCATCGCAGAGATCTGGCGAGCTCTGCTCGACGTACCCGGCGGTCCGTTCGATCTTCCCGAACTGGCACGCGGCTTCAGCGGCTACGGCATCGACCGGGTCCGGCACGATGGCCTCGTCGACCCGATCCCTGTCCTGTGCGGCTCCGAGGGAACGTTGGGCATCATCGTGTCGGCGACGCTCACTCTCACTCCCATTCCGGCCCATTCGGTTCTGCTCATCGCCGGCTATGCCAGTTTCGACGACGCACTGACCGACTCGCTGCGGCTCACCGATTCGGCGCCCACCGCCATCGAGACCATCGACGAGACCACGCTGGAGTGTGGCCGATCCTCCACTGCCTGGCATCTGCTGGCTCCGGTCATCGGCAGTCAGTCCGGATCCATCCTGCTGTTGGAGTATTCCGGTGACGAGCCACGTGACGTCGCCGAGGTCGAGGCCCGTATTCGCGACGGCGGCCGGGCCACGGCGGTGCAGATCGTGACCGAACCCGCCGTCGCCACCGCAGCGTGGAAGGTCCGGGCCGACGCCGTCGGCCTGCTGGCCAAGGTCGCCCCCGGGCAACCGAAACCGACGGCCTTCGTGGAGGACTGTGCCGTCCCCGTTCGGCGCATGCCCGAGTTCATCGCCCGATTCCGAGCGATCCTCGATGGCCACGGCGTGACCTACGGCATGTTCGGGCATGCCGATGTCGGCTGTGTCCATGTCCGTCCCGCCCTGGAGCTGTTGGACCCGACACAGGAATCCAAGGTGGCCGAGATCACCGCCGACGTGGTGGCTCTGCTGACCGACATGGGAGGGATCCTGTGGGGCGAACACGGACGCGGTGTCCGGGGCCAGTTCGTCGTCGACTTCCTCGAGCCCGAGATGATCGACATCATGCGCGGCATCAAGACGGCCTTCGATCCGAACGACCGGTTCAACCCGGGGAAGCTCTATCGGCCTCTCGGCGTGGCCACACCGCTGCTGCAGATCGACACCGTTCCGACTCGGGCGGCCCGAGATCGCATGGTCCCACTGGCGGTGCGTGAGGAGTTCGCCACCGCGTTCTCGTGCAACGGCAACGGGTTGTGCCATCACTACTCGACAGCCGAGGTCATGTGCCCGTCGTTCAAGGCCACCGGTGATCCGGTCCAGGCTCCCAAGGGGCGAGCCGATCTGTTGCGGGCCTGGTTGGCGACCGAGGAGTCCGAACCGTCGACGGAACTGACCGAAGCCGTGGCCGAGACCTTGCATCGTTGTCTGTCGTGCGCGGCGTGCACCGGTCGTTGCCCGGTCCAGGTCGACATTCCCGAGCTGAAGTCGCGATTCTTCGAGCGCTACTACCGCACGAATCGACGACCCGTCAGCCATCGCCTCCTGGCCCGATTCGAGCAACTGGCCTCGGTGGCCGCTCTGGCTCCACCGCTGGCGGAGTTGGGTGCCCGCCTGTTCGAACGTCGCCTCGGTTTGGTCGACCTGCCGACGCCGGCCCGGCGCCGCCGACCCACGATGCCCGAGTTCGATCCGAGCCATCCGACCGAGGTCGTGCTTCTGCCCGATGTGTTCACGTCGACCTTCGAGCCGGCCGTCGAGGCTGCCGCTCAGCAGGCTCTGCAGTCTGTCGGCTATTCGGTGAGCCGGGCCCGTTTCGTGCCGTCGGGCAAGTTCGATCATGTCAAGGGCGACCGGGGTCGCTTCGCCAAGGCCGCAGCGTCCCAGAAGGCACTGCTGGAACAGATCGTGTCGGCCGGGGCCGTGCCGGTCACCATCGATCCCGCGGTGTCGTTGCTGTTCGGTCACGAATACCCAGCCATTGCACCGGGATTCCCGAGCGACGTGGTACGCAACATCGCCGACGTGCTGGCCGAGCGGTCCGACCGCCTGGCTCGGAGTACCGAGCCTCGCACCCTCGACCTCTTCGGTCACTGCACCGAGCGGAGCCTGGCCCCCCACTGGGTGGCCGGTTGGAAAACCGTGCTGGAGGCAGCCGGCCACCAGGTCAACGTGGTCGAAACGACCTGCTGTGGCATGGCCGGCATCTTCGGCCACGAAGCCGGCAACCAGGAAGTGTCTCGTCGCCTGTGGGACATGGGCTGGAAGGACCGCGTCGCAGCATCCACCGGGCCGATCGCCACCGGCTGGTCCTGTCGTTCCCAGGGCGAACGATTCGGGTCGGACCCGATCAGCCATCCACTGCTGTTCCTGACCTCGGCTCGCCCGTAGCTCGACGGCCGCCGATCCTCCGTCGGTGGATCCACGATCCGGCGTACAGGCCGAGCAGGAGCACGGCGAGCACCGAACTCGTCGGCCCGAACAGCATCCACAGAAAGACGGCCAGGGGCCCGATCAGGACCAGGATCCGCGGACCTCGGATCAGGAAGGCCAACGCTGCGACGGCGAGGACGACGGTCAGGAAGCCGGTCAAGCGGGAAAGGAGCAGATCAGGGGTCGATGTTCGACCGGATGCGGACACGGCCTGTGACCAGGTGTCCTCGTCGGCGACCCCGAGTCGCCCGACCAGGTCGCCGGCGTCGATCTGAAGAGAGGTGTTTCCAGCGATGTCGGCCGCCGTGAGCCGGTAGACGAAGGTCTCGTCGGCCCACATCACCTCCTCGACCCCTGCTTCTCCGGGTGTGACGACCACTCCGGGTCGGCCCACGACCTCGAGAGGACGAGCCGTCGAGCCGCTCGTGTCCTGCCCGAGCACTCGAACCAACCACACCCAGATGCCGGCGCCCTCGTGGGTCTCGGCCTGCCACGTCACGGCCTGGGCCTCGTCCTCGAAATCGGCCTGCCAGCCTACCGGGGTATCGAAGCGGGGTGCGGTGAAAGCGGCGACCTGACGAAGCCCCGAAGCCGACGCCATCGACCAGACTTCGCCGTCTCGTGTCAGCCCGTCGGTGAAGTCCGACAGCGACCGTTCGGCAAGGTTCACCCCCCAGGGGCGAAACCCTCCACCGTCGAGGATCTCGACCCCGACGATCGGACCCTCGAAGGGACGGTCGGGGTCGGCGAAGATCCGCCACGTGGCGGTCTCCTCCAGATCGAAGCCGGAGTTCTCCCGATTCGGGTCGACCGGAGGGTGGAGTACGCGCAACCCCATGCCATCGACCAGGATTCGCGCCGGTTCGCCGCTGGGAGTCACCTCGGTATCGCCCCCGCGACCGGCAGGCGACTCGATGGTCTGGCCCCGCGGCGGCACGACGAGGGAGGCGACCAGGACCCCCAGCACTGCGACGGTCAGCACGCCGATCGCTATCCGATAGGTGGCCTCGCGCCCGATCCGGGATCGGTGGCTCGCGCTACCTCGCGATCCGCGCCCCGCTTCGAGTTGCACCTCGGCCCACAGGTTGGCCGCGCCGCGGGGTGTTCCCCGCTCGGCCCGTTCTTCGAGTTGGCGCATCAGTCCTCTCCCGTTCTCGAGACGTCGTGTTCGACCAGATCGACCCTTGGTTCGTTGTCCCGAGCCGGCTCGGTCCCGCCGAGTTCGCGTCGGAGCCGGGCCCGAGCCCGGCTGGCCCGTTTGCGGACCGCAGCAGCCGACAGGCCGAGCTCCTGGGCGATGGCTGCATGACCGAGTCCTTCGACATCGGCCAGGAAGATCACGGCCCGATCGGTGGGGGCCAGTCGATCGATGACCGAGAGGTCGGAGGGATAGTCATCGACCGTGACGGTCGGCCCGGCGAGATGCGGCAGAAAGCGTCTGGCCGTCGCTCGCCGACGTCGGTGATTGCTCGACGCGTTCAGGATCGACCGCTTCAGGTAGGCACTCGGATCGTCGAGGTCCGACAGCGCACACCGGCCGAGCGTCGCCGCCAGCGCATCATGGACCAGATCATCGGGGTCGACGTCGAGGTCGGCAACGACGGCTGCGAAACGACGTAGACGGGCATAGAGCTGGTCGAAGAGTTCGAACTCTTCGTTCCTCCTGCCCTCACCGAGGTCGTTCATGCTCCTAGGACACCCCACGTCGGTCCCTTGTGACGAAGTTCCTGAACAATCGGCGGCAACTGGCGACTATTTCATGCCGCTCGGCTTGTCGGTGCGCTGGGCGACCTCGACGAGCTTGCCTCGCTTGACCTTGAACGAGATCACCTTCTCGACCTGATGCAGTCCACCACGAGCCTTGCCGCTGACGACGTCGAGTTCCATGCCTTCGAGCACCGGCAACAGCGCGACGGCCCGAAAGCCGTCCTGGGTTCCGGGAGTCGATCGCTTGTCCTCCCGCATGAGCTCGCGGGATTCCCACACCCATTCGTCGTTCACGCTCACGAAACCGCATCGGTGGCTGGCTCGGCTCCGGCTGATGATCGCTCCGGGGCAGACGATCACCGAGCCCTGCACCCATGGCACGTGGCCGAGGCCATCGCCGCCGAAGCCCTGGTCGAAGGCCTCGTCGATGATGTGGTCCTGGTCACCTTCGGCGATTGCTCGTCGCCGTTGCAGGTGCTGTATTGCGTCACCGACTGCAGCCAGCGACCGAGGCTCGAGCCGATCGAGCACACGGAGGACGTCGTCGCGGTGGCCGGCCAGGAGGGAGGCGGCGGCATTGACCCGCCGGGTCGAGACCTCGACTCGATCCTCGGTGCTCTCGACGGTCGATCGTTCCCACGCCATGTCGCGTGCAAACCTACCGGCCCGCTACGCAAGTGCTTCGATCAGTTCGAGCGCTCGGGCCAGTGTTGCCAGTCGTTCGTCCCAGCTGTCGCCGGCGGGATAGAGCCGGATCGAGTTGATGCCGGCATCCTTCCAGGCCCGAAGGCGGGCCACCACGTGTTCCTCGGGTCCGATCAACGTCGTGCCCAGCACCATCTCGTCGGGGATGATTGCAGCAGCGCCGGTTCGGTCGCCGGTGACCCACAACCGCTGCGCCTCGGCCGCCACGTCGGCATAGCCCTGACGACCGTAGGCCTGGTTGTAGAAGTTGGTGTCGGCCGACCCCATGCCGCCCAGGCTGAACGCGAGGCCGGCTTTGCGTTCAGCCGCCATTGCCGCCAGGTCGTCACCGAAGGCCACCTCGGCTCCCTGGCACAGATCGATGTCGGCCAGGGTGCGACCGGCCGATGCTGCGCCCCGTCGCAGATGCGCGAAGTAGGCGTCGTCGGCCCCTTCGGGGATGAAGCTGGTTCCGATCCAACCTTGGGCGCGTGCGCCGGTCAGCTCCAACATCCGGGGAGACATCGAGGCGATGTAGACGGGAATCGGGACATCGGGCGAGCCCTGGGACAGCCGCAGCGACTTACCGCCACCTCCGGGGAGCGGCAAGGTCAACGTGTCGGAATCGGCTGTGATCTTCTCACCAGCCGAAGCCAACTCGAGGACGTCCAACACGTCGGCCAGGCGCGATCGCGGTTTGGCGAACTCGACGCCATGCAGCCCTTCCATGACCTGCGGCCCGCTGGCCCCGAGTCCCAGGAGGAACCGGCCGTGCGATACCCGCTGCATGGTCAGGGCCGTCATGGCGATCAACGCCGCCGATCGAGTGCCGACCTGCGCAATGCCCGAACCCAGCAGGATCCGCTCGGTGGAGGCGGCCAGGAACGCCAGGGGAGTGACGGCATCGCTACCCCAGGCCTCGGCCACCCAACACACGTCGACACCGAGGCGTTCGGCCTCTTGCACATAGGCGACCGTGGTGTCCCAGTCGCCATCGCCGGTCACCTGGATGCAGGTGCGCATGGGTCTCCGTCGCCTGCAGCCTCGACCGCAGCCTTGACCGCCTCGAGGTTGGCCCGCATGTTCTCGCGGTGGAACTCGAGGCGCCGCTCGACGATCCGTTCCTCCTTGTCCGGCATTGCCTCGATGGCGCCGGTCAGTCCGGACGGGCCGGGTCCCAGCCGGACGGTCTGGGTCAGGGCTACGTCGTCGCCCGAAGGTTCGATGGCGAACCACCATTGCGAGGCGGGGGCTTCCTGATCCGCGACCAGCCAACTCCAACCGACATTCTCTTCCCAGGCCACGACCCAACTGGTCGTGGTCCATTCGCCGATGTGGGGGTTCTGGTT
>CALACD010000208.1 GCA_937890445.1 uncultured Acidimicrobiia bacterium
TCTTCGCCGTCGTCGGTGACGATCGTGATGACCTTGCCCTTGCCTTCGTCCTCGGCGATCCGCACGACTCCGGACACTCGGGCCAGCGTCGCCTTGCCCTTCGGGCTACGGGCCTCGAACAGCTCTACGACTCGGGGGAGACCCCCGGCGATGTCGGTACCCCCGGCGATACCGCCGGTGTGGAAGGTACGCATGGTCAACTGCGTGCCCGGCTCACCGATCGACTGGGCAGCGATGACACCAACGGCCTCGCCGACCTCGATGATCTTGCCGGTTGCCAGCGACAAACCGTAGCTGGCGGCCGAGATGCCGACCGGTGAATCATCGGTGAGAGGTGAGAGCACCCGAACCGAGGTGATCGCCGGGTCGTCACGCAGCGCTTCCATCTCGGCCTCGAGCACGATGGTTCCCTTGGGGATCATCGTGCCGTCGGACAGCTCGAGGTCATCGGCGACGGTTCGGCTGTACAGACGGGTCTCGAGATAGGTCCGGACCATGCGTGCATCCGGGTCGCTCGGATCCGACGGAGCGCCGGTGTCCTTGTTGTAATAACCATCGGGCTTGACGTCCTCGAGCACGAGGCCACGAACCGGACGACCCTCTTCGAAGGGATCCCGATCGTTGATGATCACTTCCTGGGCCACGTCGACGAGACGCCGGGTCAGGTAGCCCGAGTCAGCAGTGCGAAGCGCCGTGTCGACAAGACCCTTTCGAGCTCCAGGCGTGCCGATGAAGTACTCGAGCATCGAGAGTCCCTCGCGGAAACTCGACTTGATCGGCAGCGGAATCATGTCGCCGCGAGGGTTGGCCACGAGACCACGCATTCCGGCAATCTGCCGGACCTGCATCATGTTTCCCCGAGCGCCAGAGCCCACCATCATGTCAATGGGGTTGAACTGCTTGGCCTTGAGCGTGACCTCCATGGCTTCGCGGATCTCGTCGGTGGCATGAGTCCAGATCTCGACCTCTTTCTGCCGACGTTCTCCGTCGGTGATGATGCCCTTGCGATACTGGACCTCGATCTTGTCGGCCTCGATCTCGTGGGCGTCGAGGATCGACTTCTTGGATTCGGGAGTCCGGACGTCGTCGATGGAAACGGTCAAGCCGGACTTGGCCGCGAAGTGGAACGCCAGGTCCTTGATGCGATCGAGGCTGGCTCCGACCTCTGCCTTCGGGTAGGAACTGGCCAACACATCGACGATGGCCCCGATGTCCCTCTTCTTGATCACTGTGTTCACATAGGTGAACTGCTCGGGCAACG
>CALACD010000209.1 GCA_937890445.1 uncultured Acidimicrobiia bacterium
GAGATCGCGCTGCAGGCGTTCGTAGAGACGTACGACCAACTGGCTGGGCGGAATGGTGGCGAGCCCATCCTGTTGGTAGCGATCTGCGAGCTTGGCACGGTTCATTGCGAGTTTCCGTTCGAGAGCGAGCCGAGTTGGCCGGCGAGCCAGTTGCCCTGATTGCTCAGGGTGCCCAGCGCGACTTCGAGGTTGGCGTAGATCTTGCGGAGCTGTTCTTCTTTGCGCTCGAGCCGTGATTCGTAGGAATCGATCTGCTCGGTGAAGGACTCGATCCGTGACTTCTCTGACTCCTGAGCCGAGGAGAGCAATCCGGTTCCGAACGCCGATGCCTCGTCGGCGGCGGCGACGAGGCGGTCGAGGAGCCCCGTGCCCTCGTCGCCGGTGGAGAAGAGTGCAGTCAGTTCGCCGATGTCGGTCTTGGCTGCTTCCAGGAACTTGTCACGATCGAAGGTCAGGGTCCCGTCGCGCTGCAGTTCGATGCCGGCGATGCTGGGGGCCTCGAAGCTACTGGCGCTGACAGGGTCGACGATGGCCCGTAACATGCTCTGCTCGGCCCGGCGGACATTGCCGTTGAAGGCCAGTGGCACCTGTTGGGCCAGGCCGGGATCGACCCGAGTGGAGGCCGCCATTTTCGTCTTCAGTGCGTTGAACTGGTCGACCAGAGCCGAGACACTGTCGGCGATCTGCTCGTAGTCGTGTTCGACCGTGATCGTGACGGGAGTCACCGATGTCTCCGACACGGTGACGTCGACGCCCGGCATAAGTCCGACGAAGGTGTTCGAGGTCGACGTGATCGAATAAGGATTCAGACCGGCGAAGGTGATCTGAGCATCGGCACCCTCGGTCAGAGTCGTGAACCCACCGGTCACGCCGGCCTGAATGGCGTCTGACGTGATCTGGGATGCGGCTCCTCCCTCCTTGGCGGCCAGCTGGAGTCGATAGCCGTTCCCGGTCCTGATGGCAACGGCCACGTAGTTCAGGTCGTTGTCACCGTTGATGGATTCGACGATCTGAGACAGGGACCCCCCGCTCCCGGTGGACGATTCGAGCGTCTCGAACACCGTGTTGGAGTAGATGACGTTGGTCGTGGCCAAGGAGTCCACCTGGAACGACAACGACCCGGTGAACCCACCAGCGGTGGCGGCAACCGTCGTCGATTCGCTGGACGATGTGCCCACCAAGCGGTTCCAACCGGAACTGAGCCGAAGGTCGGCGGCTGCGGTGCGCAGGGCCGTCACGTCGGTTCGCAGGGTTCCGAGTTCGTCGGCCGCCGCCTGGCTGCGAGCCCGCCGTTGGACCAACCGATCCTGGGGAAGACGTTCGACGGCAATCGACGCGTCGATGATGGCGGTGGTGTCGAGCCCGCTGGACAGGCCGTCGACGAAGGACATGACGCTCCGATCGAGAGTGTTCTAGGAGAGTTTCGGAAGGAAAGTGCCGCTCAGTACCCGAGCCGCCGGGGATTTCGAGGCGAGGTCGGAGACGCGATGGCGTCTCCGACCCGCCGAGGGACCGCCGCCCGATCTACTGGAGGAGGCTGAGTACCGATTGGGGTACGGAGTTGGCCTGGCCGAGCATGGCGGTGCCGGCCTGTTGCAGGATCTGGTTCCTGGTGAAGTTGACCACTTCTGCTGCCATGTCGGTGTCGCGGATTCGTGACTCCGACGCTGCCAGGTTCTCGGTGGTGACCTGGAGGTTGTTGATGGTCGACTCGAGCCGGTTCTGGGTGGCACCCAGAGCGCCTCGCGAGCCGGAGATGACGGCGATCTCCGCGTCGACGGCCTCGATCATCGTCCGGGCGTTGGTGGCGGTGTCGACGGTGCCGGTCACGGAGGTGGGCGCCGCGGTGGCAGCGATGGTGATCTGACCACCGGCGCTGCCCTCGGATCCGACCTGGAGAGCGACGGCGGTGCCGAACACGGCGAAGCCGGCGAAGGTGGTGTCGACGCCGATGCGGGTGATCTCGGCGTTGAGGGCCGTGATCTCGGCTCCGATGGCGGTGCGGGCTGCGGTGTCGTTGGTGTCGTTGGCGGCCTGGACGGCCAGGTCGCGCATGCGACCCAGCATGTTGTGGACCTCCGACAGTGCACCTTCGGCCGTCTGGACGAAGCTGATGCCGTCCTGTGAGTTCCGGGTGGCCTGCTTGAGGCCGCCGATCTCGGCCCGGAGTTTCTGGCTGATGACGAGGCCTGCGGCGTCGTCGCCCGCTCGGTTGATCCGGTATCCGGACGAGAGCTTTTCGAGGCTCTTGCCCAGTGAACCGTTGCTCGCGCCGAGGTTCCGGTTGGCGTTGAACGCCATGATGTTGTTGTTGATTCGCATGTCTCTCGAGGTTCCTTCCTGTGGAGAGGTTGCTGTTGACTACGTCATTGCGATGGCAGGTCGTGCCGGGTCACTGCGATGGCAGGTCCTGCCGGGTTCGTTCCCATCCATGGGTTCGAACGGTTCTGCCTCGGCTCTGCTACCTCGAGGGCAGCCGAGCCGAGGCCGAGCGTGCCTTCTACTGGAGGAGGCTGAGTACCGATTGGGGTACGGAGTTGGCCTGGCCGAGCATGGCGGTGCCGGCCTGTTGCAGGATCTGGTTCCTGGTGAAGTTGACCACTTCTGCTGCCATGTCGGTGTCGCGGATTCGTGACTCCGACGCTGCCAGGTTCTCGGTGGTGACCTGGAGGTTGTTGATGGTCGACTCGAGCCGGTTCTGGGTGGCACCCAGAGCGCCTCGCGAGCCGGAGATGACGGCGATCTCCGCGTCGACGGCCTCGATCATCGTCCGGGCGTTGGTGGCGGTGTCGACGGTGCCGGTCACGGAGGTGGGCGCCGCGGTGGCAGCGATGGTGATCTGACCACCGGCGCTGCCCTCGGATCCGACCTGGAGAGCGACGGCGGTGCCGAACACGGCGAAGCCGGCGAAGGTGGTGTCGACGCCGATGCGGGTGATCTCGGCGTTGAGGGCCGTGATCTCGGCTCCGATGGCGGTGCGGGCTGCGGTGTCGTTGGTGTCGTTGGCGGCCTGGACGGCCAGGTCGCGCATGCGACCCAGCATGTTGTGGACCTCCGACAGTGCACCTTCGGCCGTCTGGACGAAGCTGATGCCGTCCTGTGAGTTCCGGGTGGCCTGCTTGAGGCCGCCGATCTCGGCCCGGAGTTTCTGGCTGATGACGAGGCCTGCGGCGTCGTCGCCCGCTCGGTTGATCCGGTATCCGGACGAGAGCTTTTCGAGGCTCTTGCCCAGTGAACCGTTGCTCGCGCCGAGGTTCCGGTTGGCGTTGAACGCCATGATGTTGTTGTTGATTCGCATGTCTCTCGAGGTTCCTTCCTTGTGAAAGACGAAGTGCTGCTATCCCGGGATAATCCGTTGTCCCGGTCCCGCCGAGAAAGTTCGGCGTCCCAAGGCTCGACCGGTGGCGTCGGATCAGTAGCCGTGCAGGAGAACTTTTCGTCGGCTTCGTCGACGATCCATCCGGTGGATCGGAGCGGGCGCGGGCTATTGCATGACGAGTAGGGTGAACAGCACCCGAACACCTTCTCGTCGTCGTAGGCGGCACGGATCTCGGTCGAGAGTTCTTCCTTGATGGCCTGTTTCGAGGAGGAGTCTCGGAGCTCGGCGGCGGTGCGGGAGGAAAGGTCGTCGAGCAGCACGTCCTTGGCAATGGCGGCCTCTGCTTCGAAATCGGCGGCCAACGTTCCCTCTTCCAGGACGAGGGCGATTCCCACTCGCAGATAGCTGACCTCGTCGTCCGACAGATTGATCACCATCTCGGGCAGCTCGAAGATCTCGCCCTCGACGGGCTCGGCTTCGGCCATCATGGCCAGGGCCTCGGGGTCCGGGGGAGCGGGCTTGAGCACGAAGTTGTACACGCCTCCCAGCGCGGCCAGGCCGGCGACGCCCATGATCAGCTTCTTCTTGCCACCGCCGCCCTCCTCGGCTTCTGCGTCATCACCCTTCTTCTTCTTGGCCACTTCCGTTCTCCTGACTGTTCGGACCGGCGGCGGTTTTGTCATCCACCGGAGTTGTCTCGTTCGGTGCCTCGGTGACCTCAGGGTCCGAGGGATTGCTGGCGTCGTCGATCGGGGTCTCCGCGACGCCGACCGGGTTGTCGCCGATGGGGTCGAGGACATCGACCGAGCTCTGGAGCAGCCCGTCGACGCTGACCACCACCTCCACTCGCCGGTTCAGCTGGCGTCCCTCCTCGGTGTCGTTGGGGGCAACGGGGCGGGTGTCGGCCATGCCGACTGCGGCCAGTCGCGATGCCGGTACCTGGTCGCGGGCGATGATCCAGCGGACGACTGCCGAGGCTCGGGCCGAGGAGAGCTCCCAGTTCGAGATGAACCGACCGCCAGCGGGGACATCGTCGGTGTGCCCCTCGATGTCGATTGCGTTGTCCACGGTGCGCAGTACCTCGTTGGTCGCCAGCAACAACGCACCGCTGTCCTGGCCGAGCTCGGCGGAACCGCTCGGGAAGAGAACTCGTCCGTCATAGCGGATGACGATGCCGCGGTCGTCGATGTCGACCGTCACGAAGGGCGCCGCTCCCTGTTCGAGGAACTTGAGTTCCAGGAGCTGGCGTACTTCCTCGATGTTCTCGGGCGTCACCGACCCTGTTGCTTCCAGATCTTCCTCGCTCTTGGCGATCTGGTTCCGAATCTCCTGGGTCGGGACCGTCGACAGGCCGACGGTCAGGGCAATGCCTTTGCCGGACTCCAGCAGGGAATCGGCCCGCTCGGTGACCGCATCCGACACACCCAGCGCGGTGACCATGCCGACCTTGAAGTCGTAGAACTTGGTCTCGTCGACGAGAGCGAAGGCGAACAGCATCACGAAGAACGCCATGAGAAGGGTCATGGCGTCGGCCCAGGACTCCATCCACGACTTGTCGACGCCTTCGTCCTCGACGGCGGCCTTTGCCTTCTTAGGCACTCTTCTTCTCTTCGAGGACAGCTTCCCGGGCGGCGGGCGGAATGTAGGACGAGAGCATGGTGGCGATGGCTCGTGGGTTGCTGCCGGCCTGGACGGCCAGAATTCCCTCCAGGAGCAGCTCCTTGCTCGCGATCTCGTCGGCCGACATCTTCTTCAGCTTGTTGGCGAGCGGAATGAACAAGAAGTTGGCGAGGAAGGCTCCCCAGAGCGTGGTGAGGAAGGCAACCGCCATCGAGGGACCCAGGGCTGACGGATCATCGAGGTTGCCGAGCATGTCGACCAGGCCGATGACGGTGCCGATCATTCCCATGCCGGGGGCGAAGCCAGCGGCGGTGATGAACCAGCCGGCGCCTTCCTTGTGACGACCTGCTGTCTTCTCGAGATCGATCTCGAGTTGTTCCCGTAGTGCCTCGGGATCCACGCCGTCGACCGCCATCATCATGCCCTTCTTGAAGAAGGCGTCGTCGATCTCCTCGAGGCGGGACTCGAGGGCGAGGAGTCCGTCGCGGCGAGCGGTGTCGGCAAACTCGACCAGGGTCTTGATGTTCTCGGCCGGGTCTTCGACTGCACCTCCGGTCAGTGCCTTCACCAGCACCTTGGCTGCGTTGATGGACACCGACAAGGTGCTACTGGCCATCGTGACGCCGATGGCGCCACCCAGGACGAGAATGATGGAGGGAATGTCGGACAGGAAGATGGCGATCGGGTTCAGTCCCGCCATGAAGCCGGCACCGAAGACCATGGCGATGGCGAGGACGATCCCGATGATGGTTGCCGGATCCATCAGCTGATCTCCTGCTCGTGTCTCGACAGCGAGGTGATGCCGATGGGTTCGGACTGTTTGCCATGGACCAAGGTGAGGTTGGTCTCGATGCGCGGTGGCTCGGTGGAGCGGCGCACGATGGAGGCTCGATAGTCGATGACCAGGTCGATCACCTCGATGAGCGCTTCCTTCACCAGGATCTTCTTCCCGTCGAGCAGGGTGAGCACGGTGTCGGGCATTTCTTCGATTCGTTCGATGTGATCGGCGTTGACGCCGATCGTGTCGCCGTTGAGGCGATGTACTGTGATCACGGCCAGGTCCTCGATGTCGTCCGATGTTCGGTCGAAGTCTCGGCACGGCGGTCGGCAACGTGAGTGGCGAATCCGACGTCTGTGGCACCCAGCGAAGAAATCGTCAGCGCAGGAAGTCGAGCAGCGACCGGCCGAGCGACCGGGAGGCAGCGGACAGGGTTGCCTCGTAGCTCGTCTCGGCCGCCTTCACGTCCATGATGCCTTCGGCCAGATCGACATCCACGAGTTCGCTGATCTGGCTCTTCAACGAGATCTTGCTGTCCTCGTTCCGGATCTGGATCTCGTCGAGGCGGGCGGCCAGGCTACCGGCACGTCCGATCTCGCTCTGCACTCGACCGGTTGCGGCGTCGATTGCCTCCAGGCCGGCTCGGGCTCCGGCCACGTCGCCGATCTCGACGGCGTCGGCTGCCGCTCGCAGGACCTGGAATGCGGTACCGGCATAGGGGCTGGCGCCGTTGAACGTGCCGAACACCAGGGGGCCGGGGGCGGCCACGGTGAAGGAGTCGGTGGAGCTGATCGATCGAACGACTCCGCCGCCATCGCCGAGATAGTTGCCAGCCGAGTCGTAGGCCGTCGCACCCCCGGATGTCCCGGCAAAGATGGGGCGCCCGTTGACGGAGGTGTTGGCCAGGGACAGCAGTTCGTCAGCTGCGGCCCGGATGTCGGCGGCGATCGCCTGCCGAGATTCGGACGTGTTGGTGTCGTTGGCGCCCTGTACCAGCCGGGTCCGAGCTCTCGTCATCGTGTCGACGCTGTCGTTCAAGGCAGTATGGACGGTGTTCAGCCACAGACGTGCATTGTCGGCGTTTCGATCGAGTTGCTCGAGGCGGCCCAGGCTCCGCTCGGTGCGAAGCAGCGCCGCAGCGTTGGCGGGAGCCTCCGACGCTCGTTCGAAGCGGAGGCCGGTGGCAACCCGTTGCTCGCCCTGTTGCAGACGTTTCGACGCGACATCGATCCACACCTTGGAATTGGTGGTGCTTCCCAGCGTGGTGACCCGTTGCATCATGACTCCTAACGGCCGACCAGGCCGGTGCGATTGATCAAGGTGTCGAGCATCTCGTCGATGGCTGACACCATTCGAGCGGAGGCTTCGTAGGCCCGTTGTGCCGACACGAGGTCTGCGAGCTCCTCGTCGAGGTTGACGCCCTCGGCAGCCTGGCGATTTCCTTCGCTCTGCTGGTAGGAGATCGAGGCAGCATCGGCGCGGCCCTGCATGGTCGAGAGCTGCGCACCGAGATCGGCCAGCATGGTGGCGTGGGTTGCCGAGGGTCCGCTGGGATCGGTTCCCAGCGACGCCAGGGCGCGGGCCACCGAATTGTCGAGCGTCGCCGAACCATCCGATGCTGCGACATTGCCGGGCTGACCGACCACGTCGGCCGACAGCGCGATGGTGGCAGCGGTGACACCGGCGGGATCGAAGAAGGATCGTCCACTGGTTCCGTCGAGGCCGGCCCCGGTTTGGTGGATGTTGTTGACGGTGGTCACGATCGACGCAGCCAACGAGTCGAGGGCGCGACGTTGATCGGGAACGAGGGTGTTGACGCCGCTGAGGCCGCCGTGCAGCGAGCCTCCGGTCAGGGCGATCTCACGCCCGGTGGCGCCCGTGATCGCGATCCGGTTGAAGCCGAGGGGAGCGAGTGCAGGATCCGTGATCGAGCGGAGCTCGATCGGACGGACCTGGGCCTGGGAGATAAGGACGTGGCCGCCGATGGCAACGATGCTCGACCCCGAGCCGTCGTAGTTGATGGTGGCGCCGGTCAGACCCGAGAGTTCCGACAACAATTGGCTGCGCTGATCCATGAGGCCGTGGGGTGGCCGTCCTGCTGCGGTTCCGTTGACGATGGTTGCGTCCATCTCGGCGACTCTGTTGGCCAGTTCGTTGACCCGAGCAACCCCCAGCTCGAGCCGCTGGACTTCGTTGGACCGCATCTGGTTCAGGGCGCTGGATTGTGCCTGCATGATCGATGTGACGCCTTCGGCGTTGCCCAGCACCACGTTGCGGATGGATTGCTCGGTGGGATCGTTGGCCAGGTCATCGAAGCTGTTCCACAACGCCGTGAGGCGGTTGCCGAGGCCGTTGGTGGCCAGCGATCCGATCTCGCTCTCGACCCCGGTCAGGATGTCGGCCTGGGTGTTGAGGCTGTTCGATCGGGCCAGATTCTGCTTCGAGGAGGTGTCGAGCAGCTGGTCCCAGACCCGTTGGACGTCGGCGGTGACACCACCGTGCTGGCCCCCTGGGCCGCTGAACAGGCCTGGGTAGCGCGTGCCGATGGCCTGGAGGTCGACCCGCTGCCGGTGGTAGCCGGGCGTCTCGATGTTGGCGATGTTCTCGCCGATCGTGTCGATGCGTTGACGGTGGGCGTACAGGCCGGTGATGGCGGTGTTGAGCGCCGAGAAGTCGGACACGATCTAGGCCCGCCCGTCGAACAGGACCGGTCCGGTGTGCTCCCGGGTCGCTCGGCCCTGCCGGTTGTAGATCTCCGATGGTGGTGTGTTGGTCAGGCCATTGGCGAACCGGTTGATCAGGTCGAGCGTGGACCCCATGGTCATTCGATTCTGTTCGAGCAGATGACCGGTACGTTCCACTGCGGTGGAGAACCATCGCTGATGGTCTCGGAAGACCTGATCCCAGGGGGCCTCGACGGCGTCGCACAGCTCTGCCAACGAAGGTGCGGGGCCGTGGGCCGTCAACAGCAGTTCACGATGGAGATCCAGTTCGGCCAACCGCGCCGCAGTCTCTTCCATCAGATCGGCGATCTGGGCAAAGCGTACCGAGCCACGACGATTGGCGAAGAGCAACTGGGCCTCGAGAAGGAACTCGACGCGTTCGAGCATGCTCCGGTAGCTCCAGAGCACGGTGCTGAGGGATCCGAGCTCTTGGGGCGAGAATGTCTTCGGACTCATGCCTGGAGTTTCGGCCCCTCCCGGTCGGGTATGAGGGAGCCGGGCACCGCGTGGCATCCCTCAGGCGTCGACGAGGTCACCCTTCGTCAAGTTGATCCGGTGGTCAGGGACCGACGCGGTACCCAGGAGACGTGACCCGATGTTCTTACGGATCTCCTTGAGCGCCTCTGCCTTCAGCTGAGATGCTCGGGACTGGGTGACGCCGAGGAAGGCGCCGAGTTCGGTCATGGTCCTGCCCTCGAGGAAGTGTCCGGTGATGATCAGTCGGTGTCGTTCGGACAGACCGCCCAGGCCTTCGCGCAGCGCTTCGATCATCTCGCCGTGCTCGAAGGATTCATCGGGCATCAGTGTCGTGGACTCGATGACCAGATCGCTGATCGGCATCGCCCAGTCGTCCGATCCTTCGACGTTGCCGGTCAAGGACTCGACCTGGGTCGTGGTGAGATCGACCTGGAGTCGTTCGAACTTGTCCTCGTCCAAGCCGCTCGCTTCTCGGAGCTCGTTCGGGGTCGGGACCCGACCCAGGCGATTGGTGAGCTGTGACGTTGCGTCGGCCAACATGCGCTGGCCCACGCGTACTCGTCGGGGGGCCCAGTCGTCTCGTCGGATGGAGTCGATGGCGGCTCCTTCGATGCGTCGGCCGACGTAGGTTGCAAAAGAGAAACCCAGCGACGGATCGAAGCGCTGTGCCGCCTCGATCAGGCCCATGGTCCCGGCCTGGACGAGATCGTCGCGACAGTAGGTGGCGGGGAATCGACTGGCGAGCCGGGCCACGATGTGGTGGACCAACGGGAGGTTCTGCTCGACCAGTTGTCGTTGCTCTTCGGTGAGCCCGGTCGACTCGTTGTCGACTGGCTCCTCCAATGATCGCGACTCTTGTCGTTCAGCCGACATTCCTCTACCTCCAGCAACAAGCAACATGATGAAGCTCCATCGGTGGAGGTGTGGGGAATGTGAGCGTTTCCGAGACAAGTTTGTCGGCGTTGTCGGTCGGTGGTCTTCGGTGTGCTGCGATCGGCGGAGTTTCATGCTCATACCGGGGGTCGCGCCGGCCGACGCTGTGGCTGTGAGTTCGACGACCAACGACATTGACGTGATGCCGTACTCCTTCGGGGTGTCGGCCCGTCTGACGGCAGAGAAGGCCGCGCTCTATCAGGAGGCCTCATCCGAGATCGCCACCCGAGTCGGGGTGTTGATGAAGGATTGGCTCCCGGCGTTCAGCGTCGAGGCCGGTCCGCTGCTCGAGGCCGACGCCGGCAGCGAGTTGATCGAGGACATCGAGGAGTTCGAGTCCGTCGTCGTGATTCACGATGGCATGCCGGCAGGAAGCCTGCTGGTCGAACGGGCTCTGGCGCTGGCCCTGATCAACGATCTCCTGGGCGGAGGCCACGTGCCGGTCGGACTCTCCCGTTCGCTCACCACCATCGAACGCCGCGTGATCGATCTCCTGCTCGCCCCGATGCTGTCGATGGCTGCCGATGTGCTGCTGCTCGACGAGCCATCGCTGGGGCGTGACAAGAGCGACGGCTTCGTGGCCGGAAAGGATGACGAACCTGAGGCGCTGGTCGGATTCGTGCTCTCCTTCGTCTCGCCATCGGGGGCCGGAAGGCTGATCATCGAACTCGAGCTTCCCGTGCTTCAGGACTTCTCCGATGCCATCGATCGCCGACTGAGCGGTCGACGGTTCACGCCTCCCTCGATCGTCCTGCCATCGACCGCCGCTGCCCTCGATCCGGTCCCTCTCCCGCTCACGGTCGAGTTGGGCCGCCTCGTGATCACGGCCGGTGATGTCGTCAGTTTGGAACCGGGTGACGTCCTGCGCACCCGGCGATCGGTCGACGAGCCGATGTCGGCCTCGGTCGGCGATCAGCATGTGTTCGATGTCCGGATGGGTCGCAACGGCAACCAACTGGTCGCCGAAGTGATCTCACTGACGGTCAGAACGCCGACGACGGCCGCCCCGCAGGGCGGCCTCACCATGTACCCCTTCCTGGACGCGAGCAACTCATGACCACCACCACGTCCCTCGATCCTCACCTCGCGCAGCTTGCAGAAGCCTTCGCCGCCGCAGGCCTCGAGCTGGTGCAGCTCACGTCGTCCGGGATGATGGCACCCGAGGGTCCGCTCAGTGTCGTTTCCGTCCGGCAAGGCGCCGACGTGGTCGCGTTGGTCATGGATGTTGCCACCGACGCCGATGCCGATTCGGCCTTGTTGGCGGCCGTGCTGGCAGCTCATCCTGGTGCCGAGAGTGATGCCAAACAGATCGCGAACTCTTTCGATGAGGCGGCGGCCCAGGTCGGTTCGCCACTCGAGCCCTACGTCGCCCTTCGTGACGGGGGAATGATCGGCATGCTCGGTGTGGCCGTCGACCGTCGAGCCGGAGCCTCGCCACCCGTCGGCGGTTCCGTCGGGGCCGGGCCCGCTCCGTCGGCCCCCAACGTGGGTCAGGGCGTGCCAGACCTTGCGATGCTCAAGAACGTCTCGCTCGAGGTCACCGTCGAACTGGGCCGTGCCACCGTGACGCTGGCGCAGTTGATGGGGCTCACGATCGGATCGGTCATCGAGCTCGACCGCGTCGCGGGTTCTCCGGTCGACATCCGGGTCAACGGCATGTTGTTCGGACGGGGCGAGGTCGTCGTCGTCGATGACGAGTATGCGGTCCGGATCGTAGAGATTCTCTCCGGCGGCTTGGGAGGCTGACGTCCACATGTTGATGATCGTGCGGATCATTTTCTCCTTCCTCTTCGTTGCTGCTCTGCTCTGGTTCTTCGCCCGGGCTGGCTCGGGACGCCTGGGAGCTCTCCTGGGAGCTACCGGAGCGAAACCCGATGATCACCTGGAACTGCTGGGTCGTCGCCAACTGACGCGGAGTTCCGGTGTGACCCTTCTTCGAGTCGGCGAGCGCCATCTCTTGCTCGGCACGAGCGAAGACGGCGTGTCGGTCTTGGCCGAGGGAGATGACCTGGCCTACCGGTTCGAGGACGACATCGACACCGAATCCGGTGACGAGGTCGACATCGCCGAGGAGATCTCCATGGCCGTGGTGCCCCTGGATCTCCGAGGCGCTGTTTCGAACCCGGTCCGAAGCGCCAACTCTCGGCCCTCCAGAGAACAGAAGAAGGAACAGAAGAAGGAACAGCGGAGAAGCGAACAGGGAACAGTCAGCGCTGGCGCATGGATGCGTTCAGCACGCCCTCACGGGCAGGATCCGGCACGGATGAACATCTTCGAAGCCCTCCGAGAGCTCACCGTTCGCCGGTAGAGCATGTCGGAGCGGGAAGGTTCCCGTGTCCTCCATCCTTCGGATCACTGCGATCCGGTTCCATCCATCCCGACCGGTCGGCGTTCTCAGGATTGCCCTCGCGGCCTTCGGTGTCATGATGCTGATCATCCTCTCGGCTGCGACGCCGGTGGCGGCTCAGGGCGAACCCGGTCTGCCGGGTCCC
>CALACD010000210.1 GCA_937890445.1 uncultured Acidimicrobiia bacterium
GCCGCGGTCGGCCTGTTTGCGTCCGGCGGCTGGGGAGCCCTGCTGTACCTGGCGGCGTGGGGGACCCTGGCCCAACTCCAGTACGTCGGACAGGGCCCGTCGGCTCCGCCGGTCCCCAAGGCCTCGTCCGCTCGCAATCGGCTGGCCGGGCTCGGGCTCGTGACCGCGGGAGGCGTGATCTTCTTCTCGTCGCTCCCCGGCCTGCAGCCGGGACTGGCCTGGCCGGTCGGCATCCTGGGAGCCGGCATGCTGATCTCCTGGCGTCAGATGGCAGCTGGTGCCGACGGTGATCAACGATCCCGGGCCGCCCAGATCATCGGCGGTGTGCTGGTGATCCTGTCCGGCGTGGCGCTGTTGCTGAGTATCGGCTTCGGGGTCGGGGCCGGAGGCACCGGCGTCCTGGCCGGTGTATCGGTGGCCGTGGGGCTGATGGCGGTGTCGACACCGTGGTGGTGGAGGATGGTTCGCGATCTCGATCTCGAACGTCAGGCTCGAGCCCGCTCCGATGAACGGGCCGAGGTGGCGGCGCACCTTCATGACTCGGTGCTGCAGACGCTGACCTTGATCCAGCGTCATGGCGACGATCCGCAGACGATGCGTCAGTTGGCTCGTCGCCAGGAACGTGAGCTGCGGAACTGGTTGGACCCGGCCCGGGCCGACCGAAGCGGCCTCAGTGTCCGGGGCCAGTTGGACGAGATGGCTTCCGAGCTCGAAGAGCTGCACGGCGTTCCCGTCGAGGTGGTCGCCGTCGGCGATTGTCTGGTCGACCAAACCGCGGCCGCAGCTCTGGCCGCGACCCGCGAGGCGGTAGTCAACGCGGCCAAACACTCCGGTGCCGATCGAATCGACGTGTACGCCGAAGTCGGGGACGAGGTCGTCGAGATCTTCGTGCGGGACGTCGGTGTCGGCTTCGACCTGTCCGCCGTGGCCCCCGATCGGCGTGGTATCAGCGAGTCGATCCGGGGTCGTATGGAACGGGCCGGCGGAATGGTGGCGATCGTGACGGCGCCCGGAACCGGTACCGAGGTCGAGATTCGAGTTCCACGACCACCCGAACCGCAGGAGCGCTCCCAACCATGACCTATCAGCCGACCGTCGTCCTGGTCGACGACCACGATCTGGTGCGGGCCGGAGTCCGGGCCGAACTCGGCGATGCCGTGCACGTGGTGGCCGAGGCCGCCGACGTTCACGATGCCGTCGATGTGATCGTCGATCGTTCACCCGACGTCGTCTTGCTCGACGTGCATCTGCCTTCGGGCACGGGAGCCGATGTCATCGCCGCCGTCGTGGCCCGAGGTGGGGCGAGCCGATTCCTGGCCTTGTCGGTGTCGGACTCGCCCGATGACGTGATCTCGGTGATCCGGGCCGGTGCCCGAGGCTATGTCACCAAGGCCATCAAGGGAGAGGACCTGATCGATGCCGTGCTGCGGACGGCCGAAGGTGACGCCGTGTTCTCGCCTCGCCTGGCCGGCTTCGTCATCGACGCGTTCTCGGCTGCCATTCCCGAACCGGTGGATCCCGAGCTCGACCTGCTGTCACCTCGCGAACAGGAGGTGATGCGACTGTTGGCTCGGGGGTATGCCTACAAGGAGATCGCCCGCCGGCTGACCATCTCGATCAAGACGGTCGAGACCCATGCGTCCAGTGTGTTGCGGAAGTTGCAGCTGTCGAGCCGGCACGAGCTCACCACCTGGGCCGCTCGCCGTCGCATCCTGTAGCTCGGCGACGCGTGTGACCGTGCGACCACGCAAAGTGACATGAATTCGGTCTTGAACTCGGAGCGTGGTTGACCTAGGTTGTCGACCGGACCGGGCGGGTTCTTGATCGGAGTTCTCCTGATGCTTCACACCCGCCCTCTCACCCCAGCACGATTCACCCCAGAACGATCCTCGGCAACGCTGACTGCAGAAACGCTGACTGCAGAAACGCTGACTGCAGAAACGCTGACTGCGGAAGCGCTGACTGCGGAAACGACGGCACCGACCGTCGTCACCGAAGACGTGTTCGGTGACAACGTGCTGGTGCTCGAGCGTTTGGCCGCCACCGGCGCACCGTTGACGCGGATCGAAGACGAACAGGGCAACCCACTGCGGGGCGCCGTCTTCGGCATCGGACTCAGTCTGCCGTTGTGGGGGCTCATCGGTCTGCTGGTTCGCGAGCTGCTCAGCTGAGCAGCTGCCCAGGCGACGGTGACATGGACTGCCTGGGCCCAGACTGACTACGGTCCCCCCTCATGTTCGTACCCCGAGTAAATCTTCCCCAACACATGCCGGTCGTCGATGGCCGGTGGTTCGTCGTCGACGAGCGTCAGCAGGTGCTGTTGATCGATGGGCAGATTCCGGTCGGGATCGAGCCTCCGGTCGGGGATTCGTCCCGGCATCTGATGGGGCTCGACTCGGGCACGCCGATCTGGGCCGCTCGGGCCACGGGGGGATTCGATGATCCCGAGGACGCCGAGTGGGTGCACTTGCGTGCCCTCTTCGGCCGCATCCCCGAGACCGACTGGGCCTTTGCCGGCCGTGCCTCGCAGGTGCTGCTGTGGGAGCGGGATCACCAGTACTGCGGAAGGTGCGGGGCGAAGAACGAACATCATCCCACCGATCGGGCCCAGCAGTGCCCCGACTGTGGGCTCCAATCCTTCCCTCGGATCAGCCCGGCCGTGATCATGCTGATCGAACGAGACGATGGGAAGGTGCTCCTGGCATGGGGTGCGCAGTTCCCCGGGCGCTTCTTCAGTGCGCTGGCCGGGTTCGTCGAGCCGGGGGAGAGTCTGGAGGAGTGCGTTGCCCGAGAGGTTCGCGAAGAGGTCGGCATCGAGATCGATGACATCCAGTACTTCGGTAGCCAGCCCTGGCCGTTCCCGCACTCGATGATGATCGGATTCCGTGCGCGCTACGTCAGCGGCGACATCACCATCCAGGAAGAAGAGATCGTCGAGGCCGGCTGGTACGGTCCGGACGAGCTTCCACCCGTGCCCAAAGGCGGCATGTCGATCGCAGGGTGGCTGATCCAGGACTGGCTCGACCGCACCGCGGCCTCGTTGTGACGACCGGCCCGGTCCGGGCCGTCATTCCTTCGAGGCGACCGCGTTCGGGGTGACGTTCATCTTCGGTTCGTATTCGGCGACCTGGAGATCGGACTGCTCCCCCTGGAGCTTGGCTCGCAGATCGGCTCGGCAGGCCGCGCAGGGTCCATAGAGACGTTCGGTGGCCGGTTGGTGGCAACGCGGGCATTCGATCTCGAGGTCGGCGGTGAGCGAGGCAACAGCGGTAGACATGTCCACTCGATCAACCTAGCCGCGTCGAAGCCATGACGATGGGGGACCGGGTCGCGGTCATGAGGCGGAGGATCCTCCAGCAGGTGGACACGCCGCCGAACCTCTGCAACTCACCGGCCAACGTCTTCGCCAACGCCGACCTCCTCGCCATCGGCTCCTGAGTCAGAGTTCCCGGGCCGGGTCAGGGAAATCACCCGTTCGATCCGGCCCATCCGGCGTTGTACCCTCGTGCTCACGAGAGGAGTTCGGTGGGTTCTGGCGGAGTCATTGCACTGGTCCTCGGCTTGGTTCTGGGCCTGGGTGTCGGTTGGATCCTGTGGCGGCGAAACGGCCTGTCGGCAGGCGAACGAGCCAATGTCGGCGCGCGCATCGAGGGCCTGCGTCGACAGTTGCGGATCGCCGAAGCCGACCGCATCGAGGCAATCGAGGCCATGAACGCTGCCAAGGACGAGCTGCGGTCCGAGCGAAGTCTGCTCGACGGCGTCGCCTCCCAGTCCGGGATTCCGCCTCGAGTGTTTCGTCGAGCACTGGCCCGCGACTACCTCCACACCGCAGATCCCTACCGCGCCAATCATCTGGACATCGAGGTGGCGGCCCCGGATCGACCATCGGCCGAGCCCGACGGCGCCAACACCGAGCAGACCGAGCAGACCCAACGACTGATGGCGTCCTTGCAGGACAGCCTCGATCAGCGGGCGGTGCTCGTCCAGCGTCTGGCGGCCAGGGAACAAGAGCTGTCGGCGTCCAGAGCCGAGGTCGCTCGAGTCGCTGCACTACGTCTCGAGGTGGCCGAGCTACGGACCCGAGTTGCCGACCAGGCCATCGAATCGAATCGTCTGGAGGCCGAGTTGGGACAGCACGACCTGATCGAACGGCTCGACCGGGTGATCGGCGAGTTGAACGACATCCGTGATCGCAAGCGTCCACCGGAAACCGGCGTGGTCTGAACCGACCCTCGAACGGCGATACTCCCAGGGTGTCGTCCCCGATGTTGGTCACGCCGCTCGCCTCGCCGCCCGACGCCCGGGTCCGGGTGCCGGGCTCGAAGAGTCACACCAACCGCGCCCTGATCTGTGCTGCGCTCGCGTCGGGAACGTCCACGCTCGACGGAGCGCTGTTCGCCGACGACACCGAGGCGATGCTGTCGGCCATCGAGCGGCTCGGAGCGACGGTGCGAGCCGACGAAGCGGCATCGATCATCGAGGTCGATGGGTTCGCCGGCTCGTTGCCCGACGGAGAGGTTCACCTGGACGTGCGACAATCGGGGACCACGGGCCGGTTCGTGCTGCCGGTCCTGGGGCTCGGCTCGGGACGCTACGTCCTGGATGGAGACCCCCAACTGCGGGCTCGCCCGTTCGGCGACCTCGTCGACGCGTTGGAACACCTGGGAGTCCGAACCGAAGGCCGAGGTCTGCCCATCGTCGTCCACGGCGGGCATCTGAGGGGAGGCGAGATCGACGTGGCGGGTGACGTCTCCAGCCAGTTCCTGTCCGGCCTGTTGCTGAGCGCGCCCTGCGCGTCCGGTGCCATCGCGATCCGGGTGTCCAGCCCCCTGGTGTCGGTGCCCTACATCGATCTGACCCTGGCCACCATGCGAAGCTTCGGTGCGTCGGTCGACGCTGTCGGCCACGAACGATTCGTCGTCGCCCCCACCGGTTACCGTGCGGCCGACGTCACCATCGAGCCCGATGCTTCGGCTGCCTCCTACTTCTTCGGTGCCGCCGTGATGACCGGCGGCCGAGTTCGAGTCGATCGGCTGGGTCGAGACGCCATCCAAGGCGATCTGGCGTTCGTCGACGTGCTCGAGCAGATGGGAGCGCGTGTGACCCGAGGCATCGACTTCACCGAGGTCGCCGCCGGCGATGCCCTCCACGGTGTCGACGTCGACCTCCGTGACTTCTCCGACACCGCACAGACCCTGGCCGTGGTGGCCAGCGCAGCGTCGTCGCCCACCCGCATCACCGGCATCGGCTTCATCCGCAAGAAGGAAACGGATCGGATCGCAGCGGTGGTGACGGAGCTGAATCGTCGGGGCATCCTGGCCATCGAGGAGGAGGACGGCGTGATCGTCCATCCCGGTCGCCCGACGCCGGGCGTTGTCGACACCTACGACGATCATCGGATGGCCATGAGCTTTGCTCTGCTCGGTCTGGTCGATCCCGGGATCGAGTTGAGCGATCCGGACTGTGTCAACAAGACCTTTCCCGGCTACTTCGCAGCGCTCGACCAACTCCGCTGATCATGCGTGCGGTCGTGCTGCGGGGCCCTCGTGTGGTCGAACTGGTCGACATCGATCCGCCGGCTCTGTTGCCCGGCTCGGTCCTGGTGGCCGTCGAGCGTTGCGGGGTGGCCGACACCGACCTGGAGAGTTTCGAGATCGGCTCGGTCCCGGCGCCGGCATGGTTCGGTCACGAGTGGTCGGGATCGGTGGTGGAGATCGGCGACGGGGTCGCCGGCCACTTCGTCGGAGAGCGAGTCGTGGGTGCCGTCCCGCCCCCGTGCGGGAGCTGCCGGACGTGCCGAGCGGGATTCGGCGATCATTGTGAGTTGGTGGTCGACATGATCGTCGGAGCCGACGAGTTGGCCTCGGGTCACGGTGCCTTCGCCGAGTGGGTGCGAGTGGACGCCCGCCGCTTGCGGCCGATACCGGAGTCCATCGACGACGCTGATGCCACGCTGATCGAGCCTGCTGCGGTGGCAGCGCGGGCCATCGATCGAGCCCGACTCTCCCTCGGCGGTCTCGTGGCCGTGATCGGGGCCGGATCGATCGGCTTGTTGTCGGCCGAACTCGCTCGACTGTCGGGTGCCGGTGCGGTCGTCGTCATCGACGCCCATCCCGAACGTCGCGAGCTGGCCTGTGATCTGGGGGCCGACGCTGCCTTCGAGTCCTACCACGACGCTCGACCCTGGTTGGCAAGCAAGGGCCACGGTCTGGGGGCCGACGCAGTGTTCGATTGCAGCGGTCGGGTGACCGTCGACGTGTCCATGTCGGAGTCGACGAGCCTGGTCCGTCGAGGTGGAACCGTGGTCGCGGTCGGTGTCCGGTCCGGGCCCCAGGAGCTGCTGTCCAGCGGTCTGATCGAAACCGAGATCGATCTTCGGGCTTCGTTGGGCTACCGGCATTCCGATGTCGAGCGGGTCATCGGGTTGATGGCCGACGACCGTCTGCGAGTGGGCGCCCTGCGAGAGTCCCGAAGCATCGGGTTGGCCGAGTTCGCAGCGTTGTTGGCCGTGGGCGGGCGAGCCGTTCGTACTCCCTTGGTCGCACCGTCGCTGATCTGAACGCGGCCGTCGACGGACCGCAAGCCTCAGATCGAACGCAGCGTGTTGAGGAAACCGGCAGCCCAGCTGACTGCGTCGTTCTTCTTGACCAGCCGACGCATGGCCCGCATCCGACGCCGGGCCTCGTCCGGCCCCATCTCGACCGCTCGGAGGATGGCGTTCTTGACGCCGTCGATGTCGTAAGGATTCACCAGAAGTGCGTCCTTGAGCTGATGGGCAGCCCCAGCGAACTCCGAGAGCACCAGGACACCCGACTCGTCGACTCGAGCCGCCACGTACTCCTTGGCCACCAGGTTCATTCCGTCACGGAAGGGGGTGACCAGCATCACGTCGGCGGCACGGTACATGGCCAGCAACTCCTCGAACGACCGGGTGCGGTGGATGTAGTGGACCACGGGATAGCCGACCCGGCCGAAGTCACCGTTGATCTCGCCCACCAGCCGTTCGACCCGCTCCCGGAGCGACACGTAGGCATCGACCTGGTCCCGGCTCGGCTCGGCGATCTGGATCATCGACACCTGTGAGGGATGCAGGAGCTCGTCGGCCAACAACTCTTTGAAGGCACGAAGGCGGACGTCGATGCCCTTGGTGTAGTCGAGGCGATCGACACCCAGCATGACGGTGTGGGGTTGGCCCAACTGGGCCCGGAGATCCTGTGCCGCCTCGGTGACCGCGTGATCGTTGGCGGCCTCGTCGTAGCGCTGGAAATCGATTCCGATCGGGAACGAGCGGACCGTCACCGCCCTCCCATCGACATCGAGCCCGCTTCGGCTGGTCCGAGTGGCCAGACCCAGCCCGATCGCGAGGCGGTGAAAGTTGTTTGCATCAGAGGGCGACTGGAACCCGACGAGATCGGCGCCCAGGAGCCCCGAGGTCAGGGCCCGCCGCCACGGCAGCTGCGAGAAGAGTTCGGGTGAGGGAAACGGGATGTGGAGGAAGAATCCGATCTTGAGGTCGGGGCGAAGCTCTCGCAGCATGTCGGGGACCAACTGGAGCTGATAGTCATGGACCCAGACCATGGCGCCCTCGGATGCCACCTTGGCGGCCGCGTCGGCGAAGCGGCGATTGATACTGCGGTAGCCCTCGTACCAGTGGCGGTGGAATTCACCGGGCTGGACCTTGTCGTGGTAGAGCGGCCACAGCGTTCCGTTGGACATTCCCTCGTAGTGAAGTTCCCGTTCTGCCTCCGACAGCCGGACCGGCACCAGTTGCATGCCGTCGAGAACGAAGGGCGCCACGGTACGGGTGGTGTCCTCGCCGGTCCAACCCAGCCAGGCCACACCATTGAATTCGGCGATGGCAGGAGCGAGCGAGGCCACGAGGCCTCCAGGACTGGTGCGCCACTCCAGGTCGCCGTTGTCGTTCTCGACCCGTTTGACCGGCAGTCGATTGGCGACCACGACGAGATCAGCACTGAGAGATTTCGTGGACCTTGGCTTCGCCATGGCGACCAGTATCGCCGCGAACGGACGACTTACCCCAGATGGAAGACGCCGTCGGGGTCGACCTCGACCGGTCGGCCCACGCCTTCGACCGTCATCAGCTCGGTCATGACCTGGGAATCGGTACTGTTGGCCCACGATCTCGCACCGGACGCGGTGCGCACCGCGGCGAGGGCCCGCTCGGGTCCGGTTCCTGAATGCATGACCGTGTAGCCCTCGATCCGGGCCTCGCCGACGAAGCCTTCATCGATCGGGGTCACGGGAATGGTGTCGACGGCGGCCTGGACGTTTCGGGCCTCGAAGGGAGACGACGGCGGCTCGGTCGAGTAGATCCCGAGGGCGTGCTTGGTCAGGAAGCCCCCGTTGGCGGTGACGAGGCCCAGCGTGCCGGGATCGTCTCGAAGTGTGGACGCCATGGTCGCGATCGAGTGGGTGACATAGTTGTTCAACGGTCCGCCGGCGAACGTGAGCCCACCGGTCACCGTGAGCTGGCGATCGAGCCCGATGCCCAGCTCGGTGGCCGAGATCTGGACCGCCGAGGGGAAGCACGAGTAGATGTCGATGTGGGCCAGATCATCGGGCCCGAGGCCGGTCATCTCGAACAGCACACGGCCCGCTTCGTTGATCGCCGGCGATGAATGGAGATCCCGTCGTTCCGACACCGTGTAGGTGTCGTGGGCGTCGGTGCCGGCGTAGGGGAAGACCCAGCGATCACGGGGAACCCCGGCTGCCTCGGCCGCCTCGGCCGAACACAGGATCAGGGCTGCGGCCTGATCCAGGTTCCAGTTCGAGTTCATGGCCTTGGTGTAGGGGAAGCCGACCATGCGATTGTCGTCGGTCGACTCCCGGATCTGCTCGGCCGACATCGGTGTCCGTATCCAGGCGTACGGATTCTCCACCGCCACCTGGTTGAATGTGCTCCACAGCGCCGAGACCCGATCTCGATGCTCGCCGATGGTCTCGCCCCGAGCATGCCGAAACGCCGACTCGAAGGTCGGGTAGAGCTGGACCGGCATCTCGAAGCCGCGGGCCGCCTCGAACGGAGTGGCCATCTGTACTTCGGTCTGGAAACGTTCGTCGGGTTCCACACCGACCTGTTCGGTCAGGTCGCGGGGCAGGCCGGCAGCCCGCTTCTTTCGTCGGCTCCAGATCGTCTCGCCGCCGGTGACGATGGCCACGTCGAGCTCGCCCGACCGGATGCGAGTGGCCAGCGCGTTCACATACGACTGCGGCGTGTTGCCGCCCGTGGCCGACAACAGGGTGATGGCATCGGTGGCCCCGATGTTGTCGGCCAGGATTCGGGCCGGGTCGGAGTATCCCCAGGCGCCGTCGACGACGCCGATGGCCGACGCCTTGGCCAATAGTTCCGGGGCGCCGCTGTCGACTCCGGCAGCCACGACGGCCGCCTCCATCAGGGCGATCGCCTCGAGGGCCTGACTCAGATCATCGGGCCGTTGCTTGATCTGGCCAACGCCGACGAGTACGGGAGTCCGGGGATCGAGTGTCATGGGACCGACCTTATGGTCCGCTCAGAATCGCAGGCAATTCCTCATCCGTGGCTGACCAGCAGAACACCCAAGAACAGGATGACGACCCCGATGATGGCGCCGACGGCACCCGTCATTGCCTTCACCGCACGGTTCTCGCTGGCAGCGTGCGCGAACGCCGAGACACCGGCCACCACCACCAGGAGGATCTTGATCCCGAGGACGGCGTTGTAACCAGCCGGCAACTCGGTCCCGGCGGCCAGCATGTTCCAGATTCCGGTGCCGAACGCGACGGCGAAGGCGGGCCAGGCCAGGCGGGCGAAGCCATTGGCGGCCGCCTTGGTCGCGTCGGGGCCGACTTTGCGGAGCCCGGGCACCATGCCCGCCAACGCGAACTGGCCGCCGACCCAGATCGCAGCGGCCAGAACGTGCAGGAAGAGCCGAATGGTCGTGAGCGTGGGAGAGAGCATGGGGAAGGTGCTCGCTCAGCGCTTCAGCAGCTTGCCGAGAAGACCGCCGAGCCCCCCCTTGGTGTTCCCACCGCTTCCGGTCGCCATGCCCAGTACGTCGTCCATGACCGACCCGTCACCGTTGGCATCGAGAATCGAGGCCAAGCCACCGAGGCCGGGCTGCTTGGCCTCGACCGACTGACGCTCCTGACCCAGGAGCGATCCCAGTCCGGCCTCGTCCAGTCCCTGGTCCTTCTTCTGCTTCGAGAGGTAGCCCATCACCAACGGTGCCAGCAGAGGGAGCAGCTTCGCGATCGTCGACGCATCGACACCGGTTTGGCCGGCCAGGTTCTGTTGAACCGCATCCCGCTTCGGGCCGAGGACGTGACCCAGGATGGCGTCACCATCGCCACCGCCCCCGAGCAGCGAACCCAGGTTGCCGAAGATGGAATCGTCGTGGGAGTCGAGGGCCTTGGACAGGCTGGCCGCACCGGCCGGCTGCTGAGTGTTGTTGGCCAGACCGCCGAGGATGGCGGGCAGCGCAGCAGAGAGAAGTCCCCCCATGGCGCCCTCGTCGGCACCGACCGCATCGGCCAGTTGGCTGGCACCAGTGGGGCCGAGTTGGTTCATCAATCCGTCGAGAAGTCCAGACATCGGTCGTCCTTTCGAAAGGCGTTTCGCCTTCGGTTCGTTGTGTGGCTTGCTGCCTGCTGACCCTACTCGCCGGGATCAGCGAAGTCACCGGGCTACGGATCAGCCTCGGCACGGTTGGCCGCGCAATGCACCACAGGCGGGACCGTCGTCGGGCGGCTCGATGCCCGGGACCACGGGCATCAGCAACGATGAACCGTCGGCACCTCCGGTGGCCACCGTGATCCGAACCGGTTCGTCGAGGATGTCGAAGGTCCATTGGGGGCGGCTGTTGCCCGGCGTGTCGATGGTGAGGCGCAGCCTCGTGCCGGCCCGGAAGACCTGGGCGAACGGAAGGATCTCGACCCGAGCCGGCACGAAGACGCCGGGTTCCAGCAGTGCCACGTCGTCGGAGAGATGACTCGGCGTGGGTCGCAGGTCCGTGGCATCGTCGTCGAGCTGTCGTTGCGAGAGTCGAAGCCATCCGTTCTGGATGTAGGTCTCCGATCCTTCCGGTCCGATCGACGACAAGGTGACCTCGATGTCCCCATCCGTTCCGTCGACGGCGACCCGCAGGTCGGCGCTGGCCGGGCCCACCATCACGACATCGGTGGCGAACGGTTCGGTGGTGAAGGTCAACGCGCCATTCGAACGCTGCCAGTCCCAACCCGGGGTGGCGGTCCAGATCCGATCCAGATCCGGCACGATGACCCGGGCTCCTTCATCCGGATCGGTCGTGTAGGCAACCGTCGTCGGGGCGGCCGGGGACTCGGTCAAGGCACCACTGGAGGCGGTGGCATCGAGGTACCAGCGAACCGGCTGGAGCTCCGACGGAGGCCATTGATCGAACGATGCATCGAAGTGCGTCACGGGTAGACCGGGTTCGGTTGCGCCCTGTTCGAACAGGATCCGAACACCGGGCTCGCGCTCGTAGACCTGGCGGGCCTCGTCGAGGCTGGACCCGACAAAGCGGTCGGGGGGAAGAGCGAGCGAGCCGAGCGGGGCATCGAACACGGTCGACAGTCCGGCGCCGGCCAGGAATCGGGTGACGACATCGAGGTCCGGTACCCGCTCGGCCACGAAGAGGTCGTAGAACTCGATCAGTCCGCCCAGCACAGTCGGCCCCAGCGGATCGACGTGGAGCCCGTTGTAGAGGGTCGCGCGCACCACCGGTGCGTTCTCGAACCGAGGAATCAGGCTCGGGAACCGGCCACCCGTCTGCTCGTCCTGCCACGCTCCTGCCAGGTAGACGGGCACGTCGATGCGTTCGACGTCAGGCGATCGTTCGTCGGTGAGGGCATTTCGGAAGGGCGTCTCCCGGGTCAGGCTCACCAGGTCCGGGTTGTGGTCTCGCCAACGTTGGTTGTCCTCACACCGTTGGTCGCCGGCGGCAATACGGTCGACGGTCCAGGCCTGGCCGGACGCGCCGGCCTGTTGGCTGACCTGGCGGGTCCACGCCTGACCGAAACCGTTGTTGTAGATGCCCCCCGGGTACAGAACGGATTGCACACTGTCGATCACCGACAGCGGGGCGATGGCGGCAAGACTCGGGGGTCGCGTGGCGGCAACTCCGAGCTGCATGATTCCCGGGTAGCTGATACCGAACATTCCCACGTTGGCCGACCAGTCCTGCACCGCCACGGTCTCGATGACGTCGTACCCGTCGAGTCCCTGGAGCGGCTCGAAGGCATCGAAGGAGCCGCCGCTGCACCCGGTGCCCCGGACGTTCACCTGCACCAGTGCGTA
>CALACD010000211.1 GCA_937890445.1 uncultured Acidimicrobiia bacterium
CTCGATCACGACCGCAGTGTTCAGTTCCTCGGCCGTTGCTTCGATCGCGGTCAAGAGCTCGAGGGCGGCCCCGGCGGACCCGAGTGGCGGCAGGAAGACGAACAGGTTGCCGTGGCGAATCTCGATGCACAGCGCAGTGGGGGGAGCGTCGTCGTCGACCACGACTTCGACCGGGCGACGCGACCGGTTCCCATCGGCCGGCGCGGCACCGGGTCGATCGGGGAGCGGCTGGAGCCGAGCGAACGGCGAGGGTTCGAACGGTGGGGGCACGGCGTCCCAGCGCAGCGACGTGATGGGCAATCGGTATCCGAGCGGCGAGTCGCCGGGAAGCAGGAACAGGTGGGATCGCCGGGTGATCCAGTTGGAGGTGGACCAGCCGGGACGATCGACCTTGGTCTCGTGCAGCGGAAGCACCCAGCCGGCAGGGCGACCGGCTCGGGCATCGAGGTTCTCGGTCAGGCGACGCCGACCCTGCTCGGTCATCAGGGCAGGATCAGCAGGGTCGAGTTCGGCCGCGGGAGCGGGGCCCTGAGGCAACATGGCCTCGCTCCACAACTGGTGGATGGGGTCCTCCCATGCCGAGCGCAGGGTGGACCCGTCGAAGCCGAGGTGATCGGCGAGCACGTGGGTGAAACGTTCCGCCATCTCGGCTTCGACCTCACCTGCGGTGAACGGGTCGGCGAGGAGTTTCGGATTCTGCCAGAGCGGGAGTCCATCGGCTCGCCACACCAGTGCCTGCTGCCAACGGGGCAGAGGTTCGCCCGGGTACCACTTGCCCTGCCCGTGATGGATCACGCCGCCGGTGGCAAACCGTTCGAAGAGACGCTCGGTGAGCGCAGTGGCCAGCCGCCGCTTCGTGGGCCCGTCGGCCGTGGTGTTCCACTCGTCGCTCTCCATGTCGGACACCGCCACGAAGGTGGGTTCGCCGCCCATGGTGAGCCGGACGTCGCCGGCCGTGAGCCGACGATCGACTCGATCACCCAGCAGATTGATGGCCGTCCACTGCGGCTCGGTATAGGGCATGGTCACCCGGGGGTCCTCGTGGATCCGGGTCACGGTGTTGGAGAACGAGAAGTCGACCTCGCCCGGCTCGAGAAATCCTGAGATGGGGGCGGCACTGGCCGGAGAGGGTGTCGCGGCCAGTGGGATGTGGCCCTCGCCGACGAACAAACCCGAGGTGGGATCGAGACCTACCCACCCGGCACCGGGGAGAAAGACCTCGGTCCAGGCGTGAAGGTCGGTGAAGTCGGTGTTCGGGCCCGCCGGTCCGTCGAGCGGCACGACGTCGGGCTTCAGCTGGACCAGATAACCCGAGACGAAGCGGGCAGCCAGGCCCAGATGGCGCAGGATGTGCACCAACAGCCAGGCCGAATCGCGACATGACCCGACGCCGCGCTGCAACGTGGTCGCCGGCGTCTGCACTCCGGGTTCCATCCGAACCGAGTAGTCGATCTCGGCCGCTACTCGTTGGTTGAGGGCGACGAGGAAGTCGATGGTGCGGATCTTGTCCGGCTTGTCCACCTTGGACAGCCACTCGCCCAACGGGGCCTCGGCCGGAGCGACCCCCAGATAGGGGGTGAGGTCGGCCCGCAACTCGGGTTCGTAGGTGAAGGGGAAGTGTTCTGCCATTTCCTCGAGGAAGAAGTCGAAGGGGTTGATCACGGTCATGTCGGCGATGAGGTCGACGGTGATGCTGAGGCAGGTGGCGGGCTCGGGGAACACCAGCCGGGCCTGGAAGTTGCCGAACGGGTCCTGTTGCCAGTTGAGGAAGTGGGTCTCGGGTTCGACCCGCAGTGAATAGGCGTCGATCGGTGTACGGCTGTGAGGGGCCGGACGAAGCCGGACCACATGGGGGCCAAGTTCGAGCGGTCGCTCGAATCGATACGTCGTGACGTGTTCGAGTGCGACCTTGATGGTCATGCTCTCAGCCTACAACAGCATGCGATGGTGCGAACCAGGACGCCTCGATCCGGCTGTGCAGCTGGGCGATCTTGCGTTGGAACTCGTCGGCGAACGGGTGCAGTCGGTCCTCCACCAGAACGTCGGCGTGGCTGTCCTGCAAGAGCCGACCGATCTCGGCACAGGCGGCCATTGCTGTTTCGTGACCCGGGATCTCCAGGAGCCAGCGGGAGGTCTGGATGAGGCTGGATTCGAGCGATCGAGGAAACTTGGTGTCGTGCAGCAGGAAGGCGATCGTCTCCTCGGCAGAACTGGCCCGGCCTCGTCGTCGGAACGACTCCAGCGCGCACACCGATTGCAGCGCCGATGACCAGCAGATGGCGGCGTACGGGGTCAGCGCGTCATCGGGTCGACTGGTCAGGACGCCGGCCTGCACGTCCAGGACTCGTGAGGTCAGGTCGGCTCGCTCCAGGTGACGCCCGACGGTGAAGAAGCAGAAGGCGTCGTCGTGGCTCATCGTCTCGGACAGGATGCCCGACAGGGTTTGACATCCTCGGATCACCGAGGTCAGCCATGCGCCCCGGGTTCGTCGGTCGACGGCCTGGTCGGCGGTGTCCTGTACGTGATGGTGCAGTTCGGTGAGGACCTCGACGGCTTCGATCGGCATGACGGCACGAGTGACCCGCAGGTTCCGGTGCACGGCGGCAAGAGAGGCCCGAACCGAACTCGGGTTGGACACATTGGAGGCAAGGTGCCCCACGACGGTCTCCTCGGTCGCCTGCCTCGAAGGCGGCAGGTAGGAGGTGTCGATGCCGACGATGGCGAGCAGCGGATCCCAGCCGACGGTGGCCGACCGGGGAAGGTCCATGATCAGTTCGGCATGGGTCTTGATCAGCCGGGCCGTGCCCTCGGCCCGCTCCAGGTACCGGCCGGCCCAGTAGGCGGCCTCGGCGGTGCGAGACAGCAGGAGGGGTGACGGGGTTTCATACATCAGATGTTCCTCGGGGCGGTGAGACTGCAGTGGTTGAAGCGACTGCAGTGGTTGAAGCGACGGCAGTGGTTGAAGCGACGGCAGTGGTTGAAGCGACGGCAGTGGTTGAAGCGACGGCAGCGGTTGAAGATCGCGGGGGCGTCACGGTCGGGTCGATGATCCAGGTGTCCTTGCTGCCGCCACCTTGGGAGCTGTTGACGATCAGGGAACCCTCCCGCAGGGCAACCCTGGTCAGGCCGCCGACGGTCACGTAGGGATCGGGACCGGACAGGATGAAGGGCCGGAGGTCGACGTGTCGGGGGGCGATCTGGTCGCCACAGATGGTGGGAGCGGTGGACAGTTGCAGGATTGGTTGGGCCACCCAGTTGCGGGGGTCGGACTCGATGTCGATCCGGAGGGCCGCGAGCTCGGCGGCGGTGGCCCGGGATCCAATGGTGACGCCTTTGCCCCCCGACTCGTTGGCCGGTTTGCACACGACCCGGTCGAGATTGGCCAGGACATGAGCCCGGTCGTCCGGGTCGTCGCAGCGCCACGTCGGCACGTTGGCGATCTTGGGCTCCTCGTCGAGGTAGTAGCGGATCAGGTCGGGTACGAAGGAGTACACGACCTTGTCGTCGGCCACTCCGGCGCCGGGTGCGTTGGCGATGGCCAGGTTGCCGGCGGCCCAGGCCCGCATGACTCCCGGGACTCCGACCACGGAGTCCGCCAGGAACACCTCGGGGTCGAGGTACAGATCATCGACCCGTCGGTACATGACGTCGACCCGGACCAGACCACTGACGGTCCGCATGAACAGTACGTCCCCGTCGTCGACCACGAGGTCCGATCCCTCGACCAGGTGAGCACCCGTGCGGCTCGCCAGGAGGACGTGCTCGTAGTAGGCCGAGTTGTAGATACCGGGGGTGAGGACGACGACGACGGGGTCGACGTCGGTGCGAGGCGACAAGGCCTTCAGCAGTTTGGCCAGGCGGTCGGTGTACTCGTCGACCGGGAGGATGTCGAGGTCTCGGAAGAGCTCGGCGAACACTCGCTTGCTGACCTGCCGGTTCTCGAGCATGTACACCACACCAGAGGGGACCCGCAGGTTGTCCTCCAGGACGAAGAACGTCCCGGTCTCGTCTCTGACCAGATCGCTACCGCTGATGTGAGCCCAGACGCCGCCCGCCGGTGACACGCCGCGGCACTGTGGCCGGAAGTTGACCGAATCGGCGAGGAGATGACCGGGAAAGACACCGTCAGCGATGACTCGCTGGTCGTGGTAGAGGTCGTCGATGAACAAGTTGATGGCTCGGAGCCGCTGGAGGAGTCCGTCGGAGACTCGGGCCCATTCCTCGGTGGTGATGATGCGGGGAATGACATCGACCGGCCAGTTGCGATCGACACTGGCCCCCTCGCGGTAGAGGGTGAAGGTGATCCCCATCGACCGTATGGCGGCTTCGGCTGCGACCTGACGTTCGAAGAGGTCGCCGCCCAGATCCCGGAGACGCCGGAGGATCTCGTCGCATCCGTCTTGTGGCTGTCCGTCGGCGCGCAACAACTCGTCAAACGAACTGTTGCCTGCGTAGGCAGACCAGAGAGAGGACATCCCGTCTGTGTACGGGGCCTTTCGAACGCGAGTGTCACGGATCTGTTGCCGCTCTGTGAACTCTCTGAACGTGACTCGGGCCCCGGCGGCTACCTGTTCGTTCCGGGTTCGGCGGAGTTTGGTGCGCGTGCGCCCGACGCGAACAGACTGGATCTCCGAGCAAACGAGGAGACGCTCCATGGACATTCGGGGACTTGGCTACATCGGCATTGACGTCGCCGACATCGACGGTTGGCACCGGTACGCAGAGCTGTTGGGAATGATGGTGGTCCCCGAACCCGGGGGCTTGCTGCTTCGGATCGACGAGCGGCCGTTTCGGGTGGTTGTCCGGGCCGACCGGGAAGCCGAGAAGCTGGCCTTCGCCGGTTGGGAACTGGCCGATCAGGCCGCGCTCGACTGCGCCGGTGCCGAGCTGGCGGCGGCCGGGTGTTCCATCGATGTGGCATCGGTGGAGGACTGCGCCACCCGTCGGGTCCGTGGGCTGCTTCGCACGACGGACCCTGGCGGGTTCGTGCTCGAACTGTTCCACGGCCCGATCCTCGACCACGAGCTGTTCGTTTCGCCCACCGGCGTCAGCGGGTTCCGGACCGGTCTCCAAGGGTTCGGTCACATCGTGCTCGGCACGCCGAGCCTGGCCGAATCCATCGCCTTCTACACTCAGGTCCTGGGATTCCGGGTGAGTGACTTCTGGCGACCGGGCCACGACGATGTGGTGTTCCTGCGGTGCAACGGACGTCACCACAGCCTCGCCCTCGTCGCCGCCCCCGAGCCGGCCCTCTATCACTTCATGGTGGAAGCGATCACCCTCGACGACGTGGGCTACACGCTCGACCGCCATCACGACACGGGCACGCCTATCTCGCGCGGTATCGGGAAGCACACCAACGATCAGATGGTCTCGTTCTACAGTCACTCGCCGTCGGGATTCGAGGTCGAGTTCGGCTTCGGTGGCATCCAGGTCGACGACTCGACGTGGACCGTCACCGAGATCACCAAGCCCAGTTTCTGGGGTCACCGTCCGCCGGCGACGAACGAGGTCGGATCGCGCCCGTAGCCTCGATGGCGCAACCCGATCTTGAACCAGCCGAAACACGGTGTTGGAATGGCCATTGTGGAGGACTTCGAGATCGCCCTGTCGGGCGGCCACCCGAACTCGCTCGGGCGAACGCTCGAAGTGGTCGACGTGGTGCTGGCCGACCGGTCCCGTCTGGCCGATTTCGCAAGTGGTCAGTCGTCCACACAGTGGACGCTCGCCCTGCTGTTCGATCTCCTCGCTGATCGGCTCTGACCCGACCAGCGCGCCCGCGCCATCGAGATCATGCAGCGCAACCTTGCCCACCACGAGGACTGGATCGTGATCGGATCGGCGACTGTTCATAGCTGCTGATCGGTTGCTCAGCTGAGCATCGGGTTGGCCAGCGCGGTCGTGGTGCTGGTGCCGAACGGCCCGTCGAGGTCGTACATGGTCGAGGCACCGAGAGCGATGCCGTCGGCCGCCAGATGGGTGGTGGTCTCGAGGCCGATCCATTCGCCGATGGGATAGCGGGCCATGGCCAGGGTGTAGTCACCGTTGATGTAGCCGATGCCCTCGGCACTCCCGTTCGACATCGGGCTGGCCAGATCGGCGCTGAGGACCGCTCGGACGAAGGGGGTCAGGGGTTCGTCGTCGACCAGGAAGCCGTGGTCGTTGGTCCAGGCCCGGGTTCGTTCGCTGGAGGCGAACCCGCCCTCGTGCAACCGGATGTCCCAGACCGAGTGTTGCGATTCGTCATCGAGTCGTTCGGGGACGGGCAGCGTCTCGGGGTGCGGTGAGTCCCATTGCGGGGCCTGCCAGATGGTGCCCGGGGGCGGGGTGCCCTCGGTCAGGACCACGGCTCGGGCCGCCGCTACCTCCACACCACCGGCACGGACCATGGCGTCGATCACCTGGATGCGTCGGCCCCGACGGAGTTGATGCGTGGAAACCTCGACCAGCTCGAAACCCGCTGGGCGGAAGAGATCGACGGTCAGTCGCGAGACCCGCCAACCCGGGGCCAGGAACTCCTGCTCGATGGAGCGAGCCGCCAGACCTCCGAAGAATCGGCCGTGCAGCATGTCGGGTGCCCACGGGCCGACGGCGTCGGGGCCGGGCAGGAATCCGTCGCCGTGCGGTGTGAAGTACGAGACCGTCATCGAGTTGGGGACGTCCGGCCCTCGAGAACTCGCTTGATGTTCTCCAGACACACGACGGCCTCTTCGTGCATCCGTTCCATCATCTCTGCCGTCGGCGCCTTCGGTCGGGCCGGATTGATGATGCGACGCACATACCGGCACTGGTCGGGTCCGAGGGACTGGACTTCGTAGCGAGCGACGATCGGTCCGGTGAAGGGTGTCTCGGTCTCGGCCACCCACAGCTCGCCGTCCTTGCGGTCGGTGACTCGCCACTCCAGACCGACCTCTCCCTTGCGGGTCACCCATCGTTCCGAGAACGTCTCCCCGTTCTGCAGCGGGCGATCCTCGCTCAGGATCTCGTGCGTGGCCGGCATCCACTCACACCACGACTGGGGGTTCGAGACGTAATCGAGCACCATCTCGGCCGGCACATCCAACGTGATCTCGTTGGCATGTTCGAACGGTGCCGTGCCGTTTGGTGCTGCCCCGTCCGCTGCTGCGTGTTTGGCGGCCTGCTCGGCCTCGTGTTTGGCGGTCATCTGCTGAGCCGCCGCCGTTCGTTTGGCCACCAGCTCGGCCTGATGTCGGCTGACCCAGGCGTAGGAATCCACCCGGTTGCGATTCGAGTTGTCGAAGTGCGGCATGACGTAGCGGGCATACAGCTCGTAGGACTTCTTGGTGGCGGTCCAGTCGGCCCAGTTGGTGGCGAGCAACAGCAGGCAACCGAAGTCACCTTGCTTGTCCTTGATGGCTTCGATCCGGGCGATGGCGTCGTCCGGCGTGCCGACCACGGCGATCTGGTTCTCCACGATCCATTCGATGGTGTCCTCCCCCTCGGGGATGTGGAACCGGGGTTGGTTGTTGTTGAGGTAGTCGATGTACTCCTGGGCCCCGAAGCGGATGTCTTCCCTTGCCTGCTCCCGACTCTCGGCCAGGTGCATGCCGACAACGCAACGGAGTCGGCTGCGATCCATCTCCCGACCTCGCTCGGCCGCGGCCTCGGTGGCCACGTTCCAGTTCACGTCGAGGGCATCGAAACCGGCCTGGACGCCGGCTGCGACGCACAGCATGCCCAGGTCGTAGCGGCCGGCCAGGCGGCCACCCGAAGGCGTCAACGCACTGGCCACGCAGACCTCGGGGTGAGGCTGGGTGTACGGGAGCAGGTGGGTGCGAGCTTCGCGCATCGTGTACCACTCCGAGGTCTCGGTCACGATCTCGCCCTTGAACAACCGGAGGATGACGTCGAGTGACTCCTCCATACGGTCCCGGGTCGTCTCGGGTTCGATCCCCATCATCAATGCATCCGATGCCAGCAGGCCAGGACCGACCCCGAGCATGATCCGGCCCCGGGTCATGTGGTCGAGCTGGATGATGCGGTTGGCCACGTTCAGTGGGTGGTGATACGGCAACGAGATCACACCGGTACCGAACATGATGTGCTTGGTTCGTTCGGCCGCTGCTGCAATGAAGAGCTCGGGAGAGTCGATGGTCTCCATGCCGGCCGAGTGGTGTTCGCCGATCCAGGCCTCGGCGAAACCGAGTTCGTCGAGCAGCGTCATGAGCTCGAGGTCACGCTCGAGCGTGAGCGTCGGATTCTCTCGAACCGAATGGAAGGGAGCGAGGAAGATGCCGTGCCGGAGGGGGATGGTCATTCGAGCAATCTACGCAACTGCGAGTCGGGGGAGAAGTTGGCCCGGTACTCACAGTGAGTCGACCACTGAGTCGACCAGTGAGTCGACCACACAGCCTCATCGTCGACGATCAGACCGCAGGAACCGGGAATGGTTGGTCGATGCGAACATCACGTAGCCGCACGAGATCAGCATGGCCACGACTCCGGTCGGGCTCTGGAGATCGCCTTCGCCGAGATCTTCGACGCAGATGATCTCCGGGCGGTGGCGCTCGAGATCGAAGCCGGCGAAGACCTTCTCCTCGAGGCCTTCGACGTCGATCGTGAGCAGGGAGATCCGCTGCTCCGGAGGCAAATGCTCGGCGAGAACGTCGTCGAGTGTCCGAATCGGTACGTCCGTGGTGGCGACCAACGTGTAGTCGGAGTGCTCGATCAGCCAGCGAGCCCGATCAGCGTCGAAGGTATTGAGGGCATCGTCGCTGAAACGGTGATAGGTCAGCACGCCGGGCTCGGCGCCGAGTGCGACCTCGAGAGACGTGTCTCGGGGCCGAGCCTTGGAGAAGGCTTCTGCCATGCCCGGAAGCGGATCGACGTTGATTCCTCGCCATCCTCGAAGGTACAGGAGGTAGGTGTTCGAGAATCGATGGGGATCGTGGGCGCCGACGTCGACGAAGAAGCCCGGTTCCCGCCCCTCGAACATTCTCGCCAGGATCAGGTCTTCGCCTTCCTGGGAGAAGCAGGCGGTCGCATTGGGGCCCGCGACGCGTGCGCCGACTCGACTACGGACACGTTTGGCTCGAAGACCGCTCATGCAGGGTCCATCGGCCGTGGACGACCATGGTTGAGGTCGAGCCGGTTCAGACGACCGTCTCGGCTGCTCGCAGCGCGGCGATCTGCTCGGGAGTCCTCGCCAAGACGGTGGCCAGTACGTCGTCGGTGTGCTGGCCCAGCAGCGGCGGCGATCGAAACGGGGCGACCTCGGTCTCGGCGAACTTGAACGGTGTGCCCAACACCGAGATCACACCGTCGTCCTCCACGATCTCCCGCACCATCGCCCGCTCCCGGACCTCGGGCGATTCCAGGGCCTGTTCGACGGTGCGAACGCCACCGACCGGGAGGTGGGCCATCTCGGCCAGCCAGTCCGCGGCGGGGCGGGTGATCAGCGCGGCTTCGATCTCGATCTTGAGCTCGTCGCGGAACTTCGAACGGGCCGCCGGCCCGTCGAAGCGCTCGTCGGTCGGCAGATCCGGTCGACCGATCGCCGTGCACAGGTCGCTGAAGAGCCGATCGGTGGCCATGGCGAGATAGATCGGGTCGGTGGCCGTTTCGAACAGGTCGATGGGGGCGGCGTTGATGTGTCGGTTGCCGGACCGTTCCGGTGGCACCCCCGTGCTCAGGTATTGCTGACCGGCGTTGGCCAGCGCTCCGACGGCGGTGTCGAGGAGGCACAGGCCGATCACACCGCCCCGTCCGTGCTGG
>CALACD010000212.1 GCA_937890445.1 uncultured Acidimicrobiia bacterium
CCTCGGGATGTTCGTCGTCGTTGTAGTGGACCACGACATAGGGGTCCATGCCGGGAGGCGTGTCGACGCTCTCGTCGTGCTCGACGTGCATAGCAGCTTCTTCGGGCGCGACCACGGGTTCTCGGGGTCGCACGTCCTCGGGAAAGAATTCCCAGGGAGTCTCCGGATTCACTGCTGGTTCGGGTACCTCCCTCATGGCCGGGCTCCTGTGATCGTGGCTACGTGTGCATTCTGGACGCAGTCGGCCCCGAGAGGGAGGGCACTAGGACCCTGTCTCGGGCTGGTCGGCTCGACGAGGGTTCGAACAAGGCGGATCGATGATCGCGCCGGCTCGCCCGACTCGAGAGAGAGGCCCCCATGCACCGAAGGCTCCTGCACCGAAGGCTCCTGCACCGAAGGCTCCTGCACAGGACGATGCCGTCCAGTGTCGGTCTGGTCACCGCGCTGGCGTTCGCTGTCGCGATCGGAGCTGTGCCTGTTTCGGCCGAGGACCTGTCGCTCTCGATCGACACGGTGATCGAGGCCCCGCCCGGCTCGGTCATCGAATTGGGTCGAGTGCCTGTCGACACCGAGCTCGCAGGCCCCGACTGCACCTGGACGGCCACGATGGTCAATCAGGACTCCGCACATCCCGGCAACGACGTGGTCGTCCGCTCGGGCGGCCAAGAGTTGGTCCTGGTCGGGGTCGAGGACAGTGCCGGTCGGATCACGGAAGCCTCAGGGTCTGCGTACCTCGTCGACGAGGTGGTGGTCGATCTGCACATGGGTCCCGATGGTGTCTTCAGCGCCGGAGTCGACCTCACCATCGCCTACGACCGTTGCCAACCGGTTCCGACCACGGAGATCCCGACCACCACGGAGATCCCGACCACGACGGCCATGGCGCCGACCTCCGCACCGATCACGGTCAGCGTCCCGGCGGTTCCCGAGGTCCCAGCGGTTCCCGAGACGACGATTGTGATCGAGCCGCTGGGTCCTTCGGTGACGGCACCGAGCACCGATGTTGCCGTGGAGGTCACCTCGACGTCGGCCCCCGCCCCCCAAGCTCAGCCCATTCTGCCGGTCAGTGGCGGTCGGTTCCCCGTGGTCTTCGCTGCTTCCGGCATGGCCATGATCCTGGTCGGGATCCTTGCTATTCGACGTCGTTCGGCCGGCGACCTGACGCCCTGAACCTGCGCCACGGTCGGCGGCCCGGTTGCCGCCACGGTCACGGCCGGGAGGTGCTGGTGGGGAGGGGTCGTCCAGTGAACTCGGCTCGTTCGGATACCTCGAGGTAGCCGCCATCGGGGTCCCGAACGAACGAGACCCGGGCAGTGTCGCCGAGACTCACCGGTGCCATCTCTCCGGGGAAACCCATCTCGACCAGGCGAGGCCAGGCCTCGTCGACGTGCTGGACCTGCACGGTCAGATACCGGAACCCGGGCGCCCGTCGTTCCGCTGGGCGTTCGAGGCCCTCCTCCTCGAGGCACCGAACGATCGAGTCGCCGACGCGGAAACGTCCGGGCTCGATCTCCGTACCCCCGATGCCCTCGACCCAGAAGCGTCGGGCCTCGGCGAGGTCTGCCGTGGCGTTGATGATCTCGACATCGATGATGCCGTCATGACCGGGCGGGACCAGTTCGACTTCGACCCCTTCGGGGTCGTGGACCATTCGAGGCTCGGTCACCCGGCTGGACGCGATGCGCAACCGACGATGGATGGTTGGAAGCGGATCCATGGGTACGCGGGAATGGTTGACCTTGATGACCGACCCGTTGGCATCGAAGCGATGCTGCCGGACCCCGCCACCGATCTTCTCGAACTTGGAGTAGGGCAAACCTACGGTTTCGGCCCAGAAGGTCTGGCCTGCCTCCCAGTCGTGGAGCATGGTGCCAACATCGAGCTGACGCTTGGCGAGTTCCGGGATCGATGAGGTCATGGGGTTCTCCGCTCGGTCGAGGCCAACGGGTGGAGCCGTCCCACCACGTCGTGCCACAGTAGGCCACCGCAAGCATTCGTCCGGGCGGAGTCCAACCCATCCCGGTGGACCCGACGGGCGACCGAGACGGAGACGTACCCATGGACTTCTACACCGAATCACAGCGACGGATGCAGGACCAGTTCGAGCAACGACAACTGGCAGACTCGGTCGAAGCGGCGATCGTGACCGATCGGTTGGATGGCCGCCACCGACCGTTCATTTCGTCCCGCGACTTCTTCTTCCTGTCGACGGTCAACGGCGATGGCGAACCGACCGTCTCGTACAAGGGGGGAGACGTGGGCACCGTCACGATCATCGACGACACGACCCTGGCCTTCCCGGCCTATGACGGCAATGGCATGTTCCTGTCGATCGGCAACATTTCCGAGACGGCGAAGATCGGCCTGTTGTTCATCGACTTCGAGACCCCGAATCGGATCCGAGTACAGGCAACGGCCTCGTTCTCTGCCGATGACGAGCTGCTCGACGCCTATCCCGGCGCCATCGGTGTGGTGCGGGCCCATGTCGACCGGGTGTTCTTCAACTGCGCCCGCTACATCCACAAGCATCATCGGGTCGAGTCGTCGCGCTACGTTCCCGGCCCCGACGGACAGCAGCCGCATCCATCCTGGAAGCGGATCGACCGACTCCAGGAGTCGCTTCCCGAAGCCGTGAGGGCCCGAACGTCGGCCGAGGGTGGCGTGATCACCGAGCAGGAGTATGGCGCCAAGCTGATGGCCGGAGAGTCGTGAGGATCGCGACGCGGCGACCCGCAGTTGAGGTAGTTTCGGCGGAGCGACGGCGAGTCGCCGTGAACGACCATCGCTCGGCCTTTGGAGGGAACCATGAGTGACCAGGGATCATTGCCACCCGCGGGGTGGTTGTACGCCGAAGGAGACCCGCCCGGTACGCAGCGGTACTGGGACGGCAGCGCGTGGCAAGGCGATCCCCAGCCCGTACCCGCGCCCGATCCGGCGCCGTTTCCGGCTGCCGAGCCATCGCCCTACACCCC
>CALACD010000213.1 GCA_937890445.1 uncultured Acidimicrobiia bacterium
CGGATGTGGGAAGAGCACGCTGTTACGGGCAATCGCAGGACTGGAACCGCTGTCGGGTGGCCGCATTCGGATGGACGGCAGAGATCTGGCCGGTGTGCCGACGCATCAGCGCGATCTCGGTCTGATGTTCCAGGATCACGCGTTGTTTCCGCATCTCACCGTGGCCGAGAACATCGGGTTCGGGCTGGAGATGCGAGGTGCCAGCACGCAGCGTGTGCCCGAACTGCTCGATCTGGTGGGGTTGGCCGGATACGGCCATCGGGCGATCGACGCCCTCTCGGGCGGCGAGGCCCAGCGCGTGGCGTTGGCTCGGGCCGTTGCGCCGTCACCCGGGCTGTTGATGCTGGACGAGCCATTGGGGTCGCTGGATCGGGTGCTGCGAGAACAGCTGACGGGGGATCTTCGGCGGCTGATCAACGAGCTCGGTCTGACCGCACTGCAGGTGACCCACGATCAGGCCGAAGCCTTTGCGTTGGCCGATCGGATGGTGGTGTTGCGGGCTGGTCGGATCGAGCAGATCGGTACCCCCGAGGATCTGTGGCAGCAGCCGGCATCGGTGTTCGTGGCCGAGTTCCTGGGCCATCGGAATCTGTGGCCCCGACCCGGGGGATGGGTGCTTGTCCCCGTACCTTCGCTTCGGCCCGGTGACGACGGGGAGCAAACGGATGGCGAGCATCGGCACGGTCTCGTCGAGGCAGTCGAGTTCCGAGAGGGACGGTTTCGGGTGACGGCCCGGTCGACCGACGACCATCCCGGTGAGTCGCTGGTGTTCGATGCGCCGCGGCGCCCGGCAGTGGACGATGCGGTTCGTCTGGTCGTGGCCGATCGGATCGTTGTGGCGGACTGATTCGGCGTGGGATCGGTTCGGTCAATCGTCGAGTCGCGTCACCTGCCGGTTCGGGGTGAACAACCTGGTCTCGGGCGTGGCTTCGGCCGGGGTGTCGAGTTGATCGGGCACGACGTGTTCGATGCCGGCCAAGATCGTGTCGAGGGTCGGCCACCACCGTCCGGACGAAAGTGTGCACAGGTGGTCGGCGATGGAGCGGTTGGGCTCGATGGCGACCACCCGCTGCACGGCAGCGCCGGCCAGGATTCCCAGATACCAGTGGCGGAGGGTGGTCGGGAGGTCCTCGGGCCGATCGATGAGGTAATAGTCGGGCAGTGTCACGGACTCGGCCCGCCATCGAGCCAAGACCTGTTCGCGTACGACCTCGATGGTGCCCATGGGCGCGGTGCCGTCGAAGAAGTCGGCCCAGGCTGTGGCCACGTCGGCCAGTGGGTCGGCATCGTGCACGAAATAGGTGGTTCGGGCCTGCTTGGCTGCAGCCCAAGCCATGGCCGATCGGTCGAGAGCGGGCTCGTCCCCATCGGGGGAGTGGACCGAGACGTTGCGGGCCGTCGCCGTCTTCACCCGGGTCTGGTCGGTCGTCACGATGGCAATGACCGTGGTGTTCACGCGCAGCACTCGCTCAGTCTCTCGCCCGGGTCTGCTCTTGTCACGTCCGAATCCCGATGGCGGAGCGGGTGGGAAGGCCTAGCCTGACCCGACGATGACTGGCGGTGCGATCGGTGCGACCTCAACCAAGTTGGCACCGCCGGTGTGGCTGATCTTCGCCGTGACGATCACGGGAATCCTGTCCAATTCGCTGTTGACGGCCAACATCCCCGACATCTTGCGCGAACTGGAGCAGCCGGACTCTCGGGCCGGACTGCTGGTTGCGGCGTCTCCGCTGCCCGGTGTCTTGATGGCACCCATCATCGGGGTCCTGGCCGATCGCTACGGTCGCCGGCAGATCCTGGTGCCGTGCCTGGTTCTGTTCGGAGTAGCGGGAGGGCTGTCTGCGGTCGCGGTCGACTTCCGACTGCTGTTGCTGGCCCGTTTCCTGCAGGGTGTCGGTGGTGCCGGTTTGATCAACCTGTCGGTGGTGTTGATCGGCGATCACTGGACCGGGGTCGAGCGAACTCGCCTGATCGGTCGGAACTCGGCGGTGTTGACGGTGTGTCTCGCCTTCATTCCCTCGGTGGGTGGTGTGATCGGCGAGTTCGCCGGGTGGCGCTACTCCTTGGCCCTGGGGATGGCGGCGCTTCCGCTGGCCCTGGTGAGCTGGCGTCGGTTGCCGGCCAATCGGCCTGGCACCGATCGCACGATCGGTACGCAGTTGCGGGGTGCGCTGCTCGCTGTGCGCCAGCCCGTGGTGTTGACCGTGTTGTTGACGGGGGTGATCCTGTTCACGGTCATCTTCGGTGTGTTCCTGACTGCGCTCCCGGTGCACCTCGAAGACGAGTTCGGTCTCAGCGCTGGTCCGAGGGGCATCATCCTGTCGACGTTCTCGATCGGTGCCACGTTCGCCGCCCTCAATCTCGGTCGAATGCGTCGCCGCTTCGCGACGCGAACCATGCTGGTGGGTTCGTGCGCGGTCGTTGCGGTGTCTGCTGCGGCGCTCGGGTTGGCGCCCACGGTGGCCCTGATCGTCGTGGCTTCGATCGTGTACGGATTGGGGGACGGGACAGCCATCCCTGCGCTGCAGGATCTGATTGCCGAGGCCGCTCCCGATGAGCAACGAGCGTCGGTGATGGCGGCCTGGGTGTCGGGTGTGCGGCTCGGTCAGACGGTGGGCCCGATCGGTGCCGCTGCACTGTTCACGGCCACGTCGACCCAGACCACCATGCTGGTTGGTGCGGCCGTGTTCGCTTTGCTCGGTGTCGCCATGACGATGGCGCCGCTGACCTTGTCGGCCGACCGCCCCGGAACAGCGGCTGCTTGACGTCGCCGGGGCCGTGAACGCCTCAGACCGTGTAGCGCCAGCCGTCTCCGTCAGGTGACAGTCGGCCGGCGCCAGGTCCGGCGAAATGGGTGCCGATCACGAGAAGATCGTCGTTCGCCCATCGCTCGAAGGCTTGGCGGCGGGTTGCGATGGCGGCGGCAGAGTCGGTATCGGCGCTGGAGGGCACGTCCGGTCGGGGGAACTGAATGGGGTGGTGGATCATGTCGCCGGTGATGACGGCTCCCTCGCCTCGTGAGTCGATGCGGATGCTCTGGTGGCCCGGGGTGTGACCGGGCGTCGGTTCGAGCCGGACTTCGGGAGTGAGCTGATGGGTGGACTCGACCAGATCGGCCAGACCGGCGTCGACGATGGGCTGGACGGAGTCGGCCATCACGTCTCCGTAGGTCGAGGTCTCGTCGGTTTGCCTCCAGTGGTCGTATTCGATCCGGCCGAACAGGTGGCGAGCGTTGGGGAACGTCGGTACCCAGGTGCCGTCGACCGACATGGTGTTCCAACCGACGTGGTCGACGTGCAGATGGGTGCATACCACCTGATCGATCGATTCTCGGGCGAAGCCGGCGGCCTCGAAGTCGTCGAGGAAGGTGGTCTGCAGTTTGTCGAACAGGGGAGTAGGGCGTTCATTGTCGTTGCCGACGCAGGTATCGACCACGATGGTCTCGCCGCTGGATTCCACGACGAGAGCCTGGATGCGCAACACCATCTTTCCCTTCTCGTCGACGAAGTGGGGCTGGAGCCAGTCGATGGAGGCGACGAGCTCCGGGGTGACGTCCGGAAGCAGCCACGCGAACTTCCAGTGTTGATCGAGTTCGATGATGCTGGTGACGCGCACATCACCGACGGTCCAGGTGGGTCCAATGGGCATTCACAGATCATGGTCGTTTCTGGGCCGTCCGTCGACCTATCGTCCCCGACGTGTCCTCGTCGTCTTCGCCCTTTGCTCCGATCGATCAACATGACTGGTTCGTCCGCTCCGGCCGATGGTTCACCCGAATCGCGGCCATCGGGGCTGACCTCGATCTCCCGGACACCTTGACGTTGCCCGGCAATCGTCCGACGATCCTCGTCGGCAATCATCGAAGCCTGTTCGATCTCGTCGCCACCATGGCCATCTTCAGCAAGTTCGGTGTCTCGAGCAGGATCCAGGTCCGGGCCGATCTGATGGAGAAGGGGCCGGGGGCCCGGCTCCTGCGCAGCATCGGTTGCATTCCGACGTCGTCGTCGACCCGAGCCTCGGCCGAGCGGGCGTCGATCGAAACGGTCCAGAAGGGCCAGCTACTGTCGTTGATGCCCGAAGGGCGGCTGTGCAAACCCGGAGAGTGGATGGGGGGCGTCGGCCCTGGGCGTCCCGGCGTATCTCGGATCGCACTGGCCACCGATGCCGTCATCGTGCCGGTCGGATTTTCGGGCACCGAGCTGGTGTGGCCTCGGGGCAAGCCACCGAAAGTTCAGTTTCCCCGTCCCAAGGTGACGATGCGCTTGGGGCCCGCGATGGAGTTGGCAAGTACTGATCATGACGAGAACGCCGAGCAGGTCATGGACGGGCTGCGTTCCTTGCTGCGTTCGATGGGCGATCCCCATGCACTGCGGGATGTGTCCGCTGCCACAAGCTAGTTCTCCGGACTCATTGCAGGCCTCGTTCTGCTGCCGATGTTGCAGAAAGGAGTTACCCGTGAGTAACTTGTTACCCATCAGTAACTTAGCCTTTCGTGCACGACCCGATTGCAGGTAGGAACCATGGCCGAATTCTCACTCGAACTCAGCGAAGACCAGATCCAGCTCCAGAAATGGATCCACGACTTTGCCGAGAACGTCATGCGTCCGCAGGCCGAAGAGTGGGACGAGCGCGAGGAGTTCCCCTATCCCTTCGTCGAGGAGGCGGCCAAGATAGGTCTGTACGGCTGGGAGTTCATGGCCGAGATCATGATGAACGACCGGACCGGGCTGTCGACGCCGGTTGCCCTCGAGGAGCTCTTCTGGGGCGACGCCGGTCTGGGTATGTCGATCATGGGGACCGGTCTGGCAGCGGCCGGCATCGCCGCATCCGGAACGCGCGATCAACTCGCCGAATGGGTGCCGCAGTGCTACGGCACAGCAGACAAGATCGCTCTGGGGGCGTTCTGTGCGTCCGAGCCCGATGCCGGTTCCGATGTTGCCGCCTATCGAACACGAGCCAAGTACGACGAAGCGACCGACGAGTGGGTGCTCAACGGCACCAAGGCGTGGATCACCAACGGCGGTATTGCCGACATCCATGTAGTGGTGGCCGTCGTCGATGCCGAACTGAAGAGCAAAGGTCACGCCAGTTTCATCGTTCCGCCCAACACCAAGGGCTTGTCGATGGGGCAGAAGTACAAGAAGCACGGAATCCGCGCCTCCCATACCGCCGAGGTGGTGTTGGACGACGTCCGCCTTCCCGGCCACTGCCTGTTGGGTGGCAAGGAGAAGTTGGACGAGCGCCTCGCCCGGGTGCGTGAGGGGAAGCCCGGCAACTCGCAGGCGGCGATGCAAACCTTCGAAGCGACCCGACCGGCGGTGGCGGCGCAAGCCCTGGGTATCGCTCGAGCGGCCTACGAGTACTCATTGGAGTACGCCAAGGAACGGCATGCCTTCGGTCGGCCCATCATCATGAACCAGAGCATCGCCTTCATGCTGGCCGACATGGCCACCGAGATCGACGCCACGCGCATGTTGGTATGGCGGGCGGCCTGGCTGGGCCGCCAGAAGAAGTTCAAGAACGCCGAGGGATCGATGGCCAAGCTGAAGGCGGGGCGGGTCGCCGTGCATTCGACCGAGCGGGCCATCCAGATCCTGGGCGGCTACGGCTACACCCGCGAGTATCCGGTGGAGCGCTGGCATCGTGACGCCAAGATCTTCGACATCTTCGAAGGGACCGAGCAGATCCAGCAGTTGGTGATCTCCCGAGCCATCTCGGGCCTGCGCATCGAGTAGCGCTACCAGGGAAAACGTCGTTTCTGGTCATCTTCGAAGTTGCATCGCAATGCGTGAGAGTCGAACGCTGACAGCGGCTATCCCTACTTTCATCCCTACTTTTCCGAGCCGACTTCGACTGCGGTTGCGCCATGGCGACCATCCGGAGGCGGGGCGACAAGGTGTGGGAGGTCCGGGTCTTCGCCGGGCGTGACGCGTCGGGGAAGCCGAAGCAGGTCTCCAAGACCGTTCGTGGTTCCAAGCGCGACGCCGAACGAGAAGCGGCCAAGCTGACGTTGGCGCCGCAGCACCAGCCGGGTTCG